>NZ_JBEXKG010000171.1:0-15317 GCF_040609555.1 Streptomyces sp. NPDC004658 | reverse complement strand
CCGAGGGGGTCGCCGGCGGCGTGCGGGTGGCGGTGGGCGCGGGCGGGGCGCTCCCGGGGGTGCCGTCCGCGCCCTGGCCGGTGCACGCGGTCAGTACGGCGCAGCAGGCGAGCACGGCGGGCAGGAGGTGACGGTGCGGCATGGTGTTTCTTCCTCGGCGCTCACGGGCGCCGTGGCGGGTGAGCGCGCCGGCCCGGGGCCGGCGCGGGAACGGGCGGCGGGTCGGGTCAGTGGCCGGAACGGACGGACCGGACCGCACGCAGGATCAGGTCGGTGACGGGTCCGGGATCGCTCACGGACACCGCGTGCGGGGCCCGGACGGCGACGGTGTGGGCGCCGGCGCGCTCGGCCATCCAGTGTTCCGCGGCCGGCGGGATGTTGCGGTCCTCGGTGGCCACGAGGTACCAGCTGGGGATCTTCTTCCACGCGGCGGCGGTGGCCGGTTCCTGGAGCGCGGCCAGGGTGATCGGACGCTGGCCCGCGGCCATGACCTGGGCGGTCGGGACGGGAACGCCGGCGGCGAACTGGTTGCGGAACAGGTCCTTCCTGATGACCAGTTCCTCGCCCTCGCCGCCGCCGGGCAGCGGGTAGTGCTGGGTGACGGTCGCCTGCCCCAGGGTGCTGCCGGGGAACTTGCCGGTGAGCTGGAGCGCGCTCTCGCCGATCTCGGGGACGAAGGCGGCGATGTAGACCAGCGCCTTCACACGCGGGAGGCCGGCCGCGGCCTGGCTGATGACGGCGCCGCCGTAGGAGTGCCCGACCAGGACGATCGGTCCGCTCACGCTCTCCAGGACACTGCGGATGTAGGCGGCGTCGCTCGCCAGTCCGCGCAGCGGCAGGGCGGGCACCAGCACGCGGTGGCCCTGCCGCAGCAGGCGCTGGACGACGGCGCGCCAGCTGGAGCCGTCGGCGAACGCTCCGTGGATCAGGACGATGGTGGGGTCGGCCGGACGGCCGTGGCCGGTGGCCGGTCGGCCGGCGGCTCCCGGCGCGGCGTGCGCGACTCCGGCGGTGCCCAGGGCGGCGGCGCCGGCCAGGAGGGAGGTGGTCACGGTACGGCGCGAGATCGGTGGGTTCATCGTTCGCTCTCTGTCAGGGATGGAGGGTGGATGCCGCGGGGCGACGGCCGGGGTCAGCGGGAGGTGGCCCGGACGGCGTCCTCGATGAGGCGCACGACGCGCTCGGGGTGGGCGAGCATGACCAGGTGGGAGGAGTCCACTTCGACGGTGGTCATGCCGGCCCGCCGGTAGCCGTACCGCTCGACGTCGGGGTTGATGGTGTGGTCGGCGGAGGCGACCAGGCCCCAGGACGGCTTGGTCTTCCAGGCCGCGGCCGGGGCCGCCTCGCTGAAGGCCAGCGCGGCCAGCGGACGCTGGGACACGGCGAGGACGGAGGCGAGGCGGGGGTCGACGTCGGCGGCGAAGATGGCCGGGAACCGGTCCGGCCGGACCGACACGTCGGTTCCGGGCTGGTCCGAGCCCTCGGCCGGGAACGGGGTGTAGACGAGGGCGTCGGCGAGGTCGGAGTCGGGGAAGCGGCCCTGGAGCTCGCCGAGGCTCTCCCCCTCCTCCAGGGCGTAACCGGCCAGGTAGACCAGCGCGCTGACGTTGTCCTCGGTCCCGGCGACCGTGATGACGGCGCCGCCGTAGGAGTGGCCCACCAGGACGACGGGGCCGGGGATCTGACGGACGATCCCGGCGACGTAGGCGGCGTCCCCGACGAGGCTGCGGTTGGGCACGGCCGGGGCGACGACGTCGAAGCCGCGGGCGATCAGCCGGGGGATGACCTCCGCGTAGCTGGAGGCGTCGGCGAAGGCTCCGTGGACGAGGACGACCGTCGGTCGGTCGGTACGGGACATGGGGAACTCCTGGTCGCTGAGGTGGGTGCTGGGACCGCGCCCGGCTGCCGGGCGGCCGGGTGGCCCGTGGGTGGGTGCCGGGGCCGCGAGACGTCCGGACCGGCCGGTGGTCCGGTTCACGTGCGGAGCGCGCCACCACGCCGTGGGCGAAACCGCCGGTACGTCCCAGACCCTAGGGCGGGCGTGGAAGGGCGGATTGACTGTGTGTGCACCATCTGTGGCCTGTGCGCGCTCACCGGCCGCCGGTCCCGCCGGGCGCGTCGTATCGTCGGAGCGCGGCATCCAGACAGTCGATCCGGGGGGTTGTGTGCTGCTGCTCGATCTCGCCACCGTGGCACCACGTGACCGGGTGGACGCGTTCCACCACGCGTTGACGGACTCGTCGGTGCCCAACGACGTGGTCCACGAGGAGCCCGGGTCCGGCATCCACGCCCGGATGCAGATGTGGCGGGTGGGCGATCTGCATCTGTTCGCCACCCGCAACTCCGGCTTCGAGGTGCGGCGCACGGAACGGCACGTCCGGCACCACCGGAGCAACCCGATCGTCTCCGTCTCGCTCCAGCCCGAGGGCGTGCACCGGGCCGAAGTCGCCGGCCGGCGGCGGCTGTTGGGCCCGGACGACATCTGCGTCTTCCACGAGTTGTCGCCTCGCGTGTACGGCTGGTCCGGCGACGGTGCGTCCCAGTCCATGATGTTCGACACGCGCCGGCTCGGCCTGCCGGTGGACGTGGTCGTGCGGGCGGCGGAGCGGCTGCGCGCCAGCCCGCTGTACGACCTGGTCCTCACCCATCTGCGCGGGGTGTGGCGCGACCCGGGCGGCCTGGAAGCCGACCCCGGCGCGCGGCACGTGGCGTCCGCGACCACCCAACTGGTCCGCGCGCTGCTCGTGTCGGCCGCGCACGCCGAGGAGTCCGCCGCGGCCCGGTCCGCCATGGACGACACCCTGCTCACCCGGATCCTGGCCTACGCGCGGCGCCACCTCGCGGATCGCGGTCTGACCCCGGAGCGGATCGCGGCGGAGCACGCCATCTCCGTACGCCGGCTGTACGTGCTGCTCGGCGAGGCCGGGCTCAGCCTGGAGCAGTGGCTCATCGCCGAACGCCTCGGCAGGGCACGCGAGATGCTGGCCTCCGCCCGGTACGACCGTCTCACCGTGGCGGCGATCGCCGCCCGCTGCGGGTTCGGCAGCCCCAGCCATTTCAGCCGGCGCTTCCAGGCGGCGTACGGGGTGGCGCCGAGCGAGTGGCGGCGGCTCCAGCGCGAGGAGGCGACGGGCGCGGCCGGGTGATCCCGACGCGCCAGGCGCATCGGCGGGCCCCTCGGCTGACGGGTCAGGCGGCGTGCAGCGCGGTGTGCAGGGTGTCCGTCACCTGGATGCGGGCCGCGCGGGACGCGTCCGTGCAGCGGAGGCGGTCGAAGAGCACGAAGCCGTGAATCGTCCCGTGGTAGCGCAGCGACACGACGGGGACGTCCGCCTCCCTCAGACGGGACGCGTAGGCCTCGCCCTCGTCGCGGAGCACGTCCGCCTCCGCGGTGACGACGAGCGTCGGCGGCAGGCCCCGCAGCGACCGGGTGGGGGCGCGCAGCGGGGAGACGGTGTCGTGCGTCCGGATCCGCGGGTCCGGTGCGTACTGCTCCCAGTAGTCCCGCATCGCCGCGCGGCTCAGGAAGTAGCCGTCGGCGAACTGGTCGTAGGAGGGGGTGTCCATCGCGGCGTCGGTGACCGGGCAGAGCAGCACCTGGTGCCGGAGGGCCGGGCCGCCGCGCCGCCGCGCCAGAAGGGCGAGCGAGGCGGCGTGCTGGGCGCCCGCGCTGGCACCGACGACGGCCATCCTGCTCCCGTCCAGCCGGCATCCCGAGCCGTGCCGGGCGATCCACCGGGCCACGGTGTACGCCCGCTCGACGGCGCCCGGATAGCGGACGTCGTCCGGCGCGTCGTACTCCGGGATGACCACGGCGGCGTCCGCGCCGAGGACGAGGTCCGTCACCAGGTCCCGGTGCGCGTAGGCGTCGGTCAGCATCCAGCCCAGTCCGTGCAGGTAGAGCACGACCGGCAGCGCCTCGTCGCTTCCGGCGGGGCGGAGGATGCGCACCCGGACGCGGTGGCCGTCGCTGCCCGGCAGGGCCAGCCACTCCTCCTCGACGTCCGGCTCGGCACCGCCGTCACCGGTCCACAGGGACGCCATCCGGGCCTTGGCGCCGGCCGCGTCCGGGTCCGAGGACGCGGGCAGTGCGTACGTCTCGACGAAGGCGCGTGCCAGCCGCTCCAGGACAGGCACGGCCCGGGGGCCGGGAACGTCGTCTTGCAAGAGAACTCCTGCGCGGGGGCCCGGCCGTTCGAAGGACCGGGCCGTCGGATAGGGTGCCGGCCCCTCCCCCGCGGCCGGGCAGGCAGGCGTGCGGCGCCGGAGGCGGCTCCACCCGACACGGCTATCCAGCCTAGGGCGCGGCGACCGGGATGCGGGCTGCACCGTGCCACGGATACTTGCCGCTGCGTGCACAGTTTCGGCCTCAGCCGTCCCCGCCCGCGGTGTCCTCGGACAGCCGGGTGCGGTCGCGCCACTCGCGGGGTGAGATGCCGAAGGCCGCGCGGAAACTCCTGCTGAAGTGTGTCGCGTTGGCGAAGCCCCACCGTTTGGCCACCGCCGCCACCGCGAGGTGCCGCGCCTCGGGCCGGGCCAGCTCGCGCCGTGCCTCCTCCAGGCGGCGGTGCTGGATCCACCGGCCGATCGTGCTGCCCCCGCCCTCGAAGAGTTTGTGCAGGTGGCGCACCGAGATGTGGTGGGCCGCGGCGATCGTGGCGGGGGTCAGGGTGCGGTCCCACAGCCGCGCGTCGACGTGGGCGCGCACGCGCCGCAGGAGTTCCTGGTGCTCCCGTCGCGCCGCGGACGCGGGTCCGGCGCCCGCCGGGCCCCGCGCCTCGCCGTCGTCCACGGTCTCCTCCGTGCGCTCCGTCGTCTCCGCCCCCTCCGCCCCCTCCGCCGCCAGCGAGCCGACGAACCCGGTGACCGTCGTCGCCAGACGGAGGGCCGTCGCCGGCGGGTAGGCGGGCAGGGTGTCGAGGAACGTCCGCAGCAGGGGGCCGAGCAGAGGGGCCACGGGCCCGTCGGAGAAGGGCGGGCGGGCAGTGAGCGCCCGCACCTGGCGGTCGGACAGCGTGAGGGCGTGCCGCGGGATCCGGACGAGGTGCAGTTCGAAGTCCACCGGCTCGTGCAGCAGGAAGGGCACGGCGGAGTCGCAGACGAAGATGTCGTCGGGACGGCAGGGCGCGGTGCCCTCTCCCCGGACCAGGGTCGCCCTGCCGAAGGAGTGGACGCCCAGCGTCAGATGGGGCTCGGCGGTGTCGTCGGCGGAGCGGACGAAGGAGCGTGCGGCTCCCCGGTAGGTGCTGACCTGGAGGACGCCGAGCGTGCGGACCCGTGCCGGTGCGGTGAAGCGGGCGGCGGCGCGGACGTGGGCGGGCAGGAAGGCGCACATCGGCGCGGGGGCCGGGGCGCTCGCCAGGGTCAGGTACGGGGGGCGGTCGGTGGTGCTGTCGGTTCCGGTGGGCGGGGGCGTCGCGTTCATGGGGTCCCCTGGTCGAAGCGGTGGTCCGGGACCGGAACGGTCCGGTGCGGACGTCCGGCGAGGAGCCCACGCACGTCAGCCTGGGGCGGCTCGGCAGCGCCGAGGAGGCCGTCCGGCGTTCCGTGCGGACAGGGGCACGAACCGTGCACGGTGGGGCATCGCCACATGCGCCGCGCATCAGGCGCGCCCGCCGCCCGCGCCCCGGGGCCAGGGCCCCGGTCCTCCCCGGCCCTTTCCCGGGTCATCTCCGTACGAGATGACTGACATCCCGAACGATCGCGCCGGGTGAGGAAGCCGGTCGGCGGCCGGGCCGTTGTGCTGGATGACGAAAGAAGGTGCACATGTCCACACCACCCACTTCACGTGGTCTCCGCGGCAGGACCGGCTCCGCACAGGCGGCGCACGGCGTGCCCGGCGGCCTGGTCGCGCTGCTGGCCGTCGCGTCCGGGATGACCGTCGCCAACCTCTACTACGCGCAGCCGCTGCTGGCGTCGTTGAGCGACGCGTTCGGGATCGGCACGGCCACCGCCGGCACCCTGATCACGCTGACCCAGATCGGCTACGTCCTCGGCATGGTCTTCCTGGTGCCGCTCGGCGACCGGCTGGAGAAGCGCAATCTGATCTCCG
This sequence comes from Streptomyces sp. NPDC004658, assembly GCF_040609555.1. NCBI lineage: Bacteria > Bacillati > Actinomycetota > Actinomycetes > Kitasatosporales > Streptomycetaceae > Streptomyces > Streptomyces sp. NPDC004658. Next base: position 9,265 of record NZ_JBEXKG010000171.1, on the reverse strand, counting down.
TCCTGCTGATCGTCACCACGGCCGCTCTCGTGGTGGCGGGACTGGCCCCGGACTTCCCCGTGCTGCTGATCGCCGCGCTGATCAGCGGTGCCACGTCGGTGGTGGCCCAGATCCTGGTGCCCTTCGCCGCGAGCCTCGCCCCGGACCATGCCAGGGGCCGGGTCGTCGGCCGGGTCATGAGCGGTCTCCTCACCGGCATCCTGCTCTCCCGGACCCTCAGCAGCCTGGTCTCCGACGTGGCCGGCTGGCGGGTGGTCTTCCTCGGCTCCGCCGCCCTGATGGCCGTCCTCGCGGTGGCGCTGCGCGCCGCTCTCCCCGACCACGCGCCCACCACCTCGGTCCCGTACCACCACGTGCTGCGTTCCACGGTCCGACTGGTGCGCACGCATCCCGCGCTGCTGCGCCGCGGGCTGTACCAGGCGGCGATGTTCGGTGCGTTCAGCGCGTTCTGGACCACGGTCTCCTTCGTCCTGACCGGTCCCCGCTTCCACTACTCGCCGGTCGGCGTCGGCATATTCGCCCTCGTGGGCGCGGCGGGCGCGGCGGTGGCCCCGTTCGCCGGCCACTGGGCCGACCGGGGGCTCACGCGTCCCATGACCGGTGCCGCGTTCGTGGTCGCGGTCCTGGCCTTCCTGCTCGCGGGGCTGGGCGGACACAGCATCGTGCTGACAGCCCTGGCCGCGATCCTGATCGACATGGCCGTGCAGGCGACGCTCATCCTCGGGCAGCACACCATCTACGCGCTCGACCCGGGCGCCCGGGCCCGTCTGAACAGCGCCTTCATCGCCATGTTCTTCGTCGGCGGCGCGGCCGGCTCCCAGCTCGGGTCGACGGTCTACCACGCCGGAGGCTGGACCGCCCTGACCGTCCTGGGCGCCGCGCTCCCGCTGGCCGCGCTGGTCTACTGGGCCTTCGAACGGCCCCGGGCGACGCGGCGCACCCCGGCCGCGGAAACCCTCGACTGACCGCACCGGGGCCGCACGGCACACCGCTCACCACGCGCCCGACGGACCGTCCCACCCCGGCCACCCCCCTACGATGCGGCACGGGCCCCGCCCCCGGCGACCAGCCCCGCACGACCCGGACCCGCCCGAAGGAGCACACGATGGATCTGCGGCAGATGGAGGTCGTCGTCGCGGTGGCCGACGCGGGCGGCTTCACGGCGGCGGCACGACGGCTGCACGTGGTCCAGTCGGCGGTGTCGGGCACGGTCCGCGCGCTCGAACGCGAGCTGGGCACGCCCCTGTTCGACCGCACCACGCACCGTGTCGCGCTGACGCCGGCGGGCGAGGCGTTCGTGCCGGCGGCGCGCGCCGCCCTGCGGGCCGCGGAAGCCGCCCGGGAGGCGGTCGACGCGGTACGGGGGCAGCTGCGCGGCCGGATCACGGTGGGCACGATGCAGGGGGTGTGGGCCGGCCTCCACCACGCCCTGGCCGCGCTGCGGGCGGAGCACCCGGGCCTCGGCGTGCAGCTGCGGCAGGCGGCGGTCGCCGACATCCGTCAGGCACTGCGCGAGGGCACGGTGGACCTGGCCGTGGTGGCGCTGGACCGCCAGCAGCAGCGCGGGCTGACCACCCGGCTGCTCTCCGAGGAGAAGATGGTGCTGGTCGCGTCGCCGCGCCGGGTCGTGGGGGCCACGGCGTCCCAGGGCGAGGTGGAACCGGCCGACGCCGCCCGGCTGCCGCTGGTGGACTTCAGCCCGGGCTGGGCGATCCGCCACTCGGTGGACCGGGCCTTCCGGGCCGCCGGCGTCGAGCGCACCACGACCTTCGAGGTGAACGACATCGTGGCGGCGGCCGAGCTGGTCCGCAACGACCTGGGGGTCTGCATCCTGCCCGGGTCGATCGCGGACCGCTTCCCCGACCTGGCCCGGTACGGTTTCCGGCACCACGCGCCCCACTGGAAGATCATGCTGGTGCGCCCCCCGGGTGAGGCGTCACCCGCGGTCGCCGCGCTGTGGAGGCACTTCGCCTGACCATTTCTGCCTGCGTTCTTCCTGGTGGTCCGCGGTGCCCGCTGCTTGGCTTGCGGGGGGACAGAACCAGTGCGGCGCCCCGGTGCCACGTATGCCAAGGGAGAGCCAGTTGAGCCTGGTGCTGACGACCGACACGGTGCCGGATCAGGAGAAGGCCGCCTACTGGGGCGAGGCGGTGAGCAGGGCACTGGTCCCGGTCGTCGTGGCCCCCCGCGACGGCCGGCGGTTCGACGGCAGGATCGCCACCGACTCCCTGGGGTACCTGCGGGTGTCACGCATGGAGGCCGACGCCGGGCGGGTCAGCCGTACGCCGGCCCTGATCGGGCGGTCACCGGAGGCTCTCGTGGCGGTCGGTCTCCAGGTGTCGGGAACGGCCACCTTCATCCAGGACGGCCGGCGGGCCGAGATGAGCAGGGGCGACCTGGTGCTCTACGACACCACGCGGCCGTTCTCGTTCACCTATCCGGAGCGGTTCGCCACCCATGTCTTCCAGCTGCCGCGCCATGTGCTGGGCGTCGCGGACGGTGACATCAGGCGGGTCACGGGTACCGCCATCGACACGGCACACGGCCTGGGCTCGGTCCTGCGGCCCTTCCTCGTCACGCTGGCGGACGCGGCCCCCTCCTACCCGGCGGCCGTCGGACACCGGCTGGCCGGCCACGTCGTCGACCTGTTCGCCACCCTGATCACCGATCAGGCCCGGCGGGACCCGGACGACGGCCGGGACCATCTCGTGGTGAGCATCCGCGCCCACATCGACCGCGAGCTCGGCGACCCCTCCCTCTCGCCGGAGTCCATCGCCCGGGCCCACCACATCTCCGTGCGCTATCTGCACCGGCTCTTCGAGGGCGAGGGCATCACCGTCAGCCGTCTCATCCAGCAGCGGCGGCTGGAGGCGTGCGGGCGTGAACTCGCCCGTCGCGCGCGGGTGACGCCGACCGTCTCGGCGGTGGCCCGGCGCTGGGGGTTCGTCAACCCCGCCCACTTCAGCCGGGCGTTCCGCGCCGCGTACGGGCTCTCCCCCCGGGAGTGGCGCACGCTGCACCTGAGGGGGGACGAGGGCGAGCAGCCGGCGGGTCCGCTCCTCACCTGACGCCCACGCCGCGGACCGGTGGTGTCAGTCGCCGTCCAGGCGGGCGAGCCGGGAACGGGCCTTGGCGACCCGTCGCGGGTCCGCCTCGCTGCCGAGGGCGACGCACCGCGTGAACGCCTCCCGGGCCTCGGCGGGACGGCCGGCTTCGAGGAGTACGTCACCGAGCGAGAGGAGGTAGCGGCTCTCCAGGGCGATGTTGCCGTCCGTCCGGGACAGCTCGACCGAGCTCCGCAGGTACTCCACCGCCTCCTGCCAGCGGCCCATGCGAGCGTAGGAACCCCCGAGGCCCGCGAGCGCGTTGGCCCGTGTGAAGGCGGCGATGTGCGGTTCGACGCGGTCACCGGCCTGGTCCAGTCGGGTCAGCACCTGCCGGTAGACCTCGACCGCCTCCTCGTTCCGCCCGGTGGCCCTCAGCCCCAGGGCGCGTGAGATCAGGGCCTGGAGCATGCCGTGCAGGTCGCCGGCGGCCTCGAACAGCGCGACGGCGCGGGTGCTGTGCCCGGCGGCCGGACCCTCCTCGTGCAGCACGTGGTGGGCCCAGGCGGCGTACGCGTGGGCCCACGCCTGCTGCCTGGCGTCGCCGGCCCGCCGGGCGGCGTCGAGCGCGCGGGCGGAGTACGGAAGGCTGTCCCGGGGCATGCCCTCGCAGATCATCAGGGACCATGCGTAGTAGTTGAGATGAGTCGCTTCGAGCAGAGGGTCGCCGAGCGCCTCGGCGGAGCGGGCGGCGGTGCCGAAGACCTCGGGCCAGTGGCCCCAGAACATCCACTGGTCGGAGAACCAGTGCAGGGACTCGGCCACCTCGACGACGGTGGCGTGGTCGCCGTCGGCCGCGGCGGCGTGCAGGGCCGCCAGCCAGTTGACGGACTCGGCCTGGAGCCACTCGCGGGCCTTGTCGGCGCTGGAGAGGTCCACCGTGCCGCACCAGGAGGGGGGCGGGGCTCCGTGGCCGGGCTCGTACCACCGGCCGGCCACGACGGCGGTCTCCAGCAGCCAGCGGAACATCGACCGCCGGGCCCGTTCGATGTCGGCCTCGCTGTCCTCCGCGGTGAGGCGGCAGCGGCCGTACAGGCACAGCAGGTCGTGGAGCCGGTAGCGGTCCTCGGCGCTGCCGAGCAGGCCGGCCTCGACCAGTTCCTCCAGGGTGTCCTCGGTGTCGTGGACGTCCTGGCCGGTGAGCCGGGCGGCGCAGGCGGCGCCGACGTCCGGGCCGGGGACCAGGGACAGGCGCCGGAACAGGCGGGCGGCCGCGGGCGTGAGCTGCCGGTAGGACAGGTCGAAGGCGGTCGTGACGCGTACGTCGCCCGCGGAGAGCGCGTCCAGCCGCCGTTCCTCGCTCGCCAGCCGGTCCGCGAGCCGGCGCACGGTCCACCCCGTCCGTGTCGCCAGCCAGTTGCCGGCGATCCTGAGGGCCAGCGGCAGGTGCTCGCAGAGCCGGGCGACCTCCGCGAGGGCCTCGGGTTCGGCCGATGCACGCGCCTCGCCGACGAGGGAGGTCAGGAAGGCGGCCGACTCCTCGGGTTCGAGCCGGCCGAGGGGCAGCCGGTGCACGTCGTCCAGTCCGGTGAGCAGGCGGCGGCTGGTCACCAGGACGAGCGTGCCGCCCGAGCCCGGCAGCAGCGGGCGTACCTGCGCCTCGTCGCGGGCGTCGTCGAGCACCAGCAGGCAGCGGCGGTCGGCGAGGACCTGCCGGTAGAGGGCGGGATGGGTCTGCGGTCCCGTCTTGGCCAGGTCGCGGTCGGGCACGCCGAAGGCCTTGAGCACCCGCACCATCAGCTCGGAGGGGGCGGGTGTGCTGCCGTCGGTCCCCCTGAGGTCGACCATGAGCTGGCCGTCCGGGAAGCGGTCCGCGAGCCGGCGGGCGGCGCGCAGCGCGAGGGTGGTCTTTCCGGTGCCGGGCGGTCCGTGGATGACGACCACGGCGGGCTGCTGGTCCGGGACACCGCCGCCGTTGCCGGGGGCGCCCTCCGCGCGGGCTCGTTCGGCCAGTGCCTCCAGGCCGGCCAGCTCGTCCGCGCGGCCGACGAAGTCGTCGATGCCGCGCGGGAAGGAGCGCACGCCGACGGGGCTGTATCCGGGGGTGCGTCCGGCGCGGGCGGCGGCGAGCAGCCGTTCCCGGTCGGTGTCGTCCAGGGCGAGGCCGTCCGCGAGCGCGGCCACCGTCCGGCGCTGCGGTGCGGCCCGCCGTCCGCGCTCCAGATCGCCGATGCCCCGCTCGCTGACCCCGGAGGCCTCCGCGAGGGCCTCGATGGTCAGCGACTTCGCCCGTCGCATCGAGCGCAGCAACGACCCGAATGCGACCTCCTCTGCGGACATTTCCGCCCTTTCCCCCGACTACGCTTGAATATTGTAATACCGTCCCCTCGGCCGTCGGCGTGCCCGACCACGTCGCCGATCAGGAAGAGCCGGCCGGGGCCGCCCGGTGTACGTCACGACACGTGACACGGCGTACACGCCTGGTTCCCGCGGCCCGCGGCAGGTGATAGACACAGCGGGATCACAGTTCCTGTCCGCCAACAGGAAGGTCTGCCGCATGTCTGCAACACGCCGTCAGGTCCTGGGCCGAGCGAGCGCCCTGGGAGCGGGCATCGCCTTCACCGGGGCCCTGTCCGAGCTCTTCGCGGGCACCGCCGCCGCGCAGAACCTGGGCCACACCGGCTACGGCCCGCTCGTGTCCGATCCCCACGGCCTCCTCGACCTGCCGAAAGGTTTCCGCTACACCGTGCTCTCCCGCGAGGGCGACCAGCTCCGGTCCGGCGAGGGCAGGGTCCCCTCGAACCACGACGGCATGGCCGCCTTCGCCGGCCGGGAGGGCCGCACCCACCTCGTCCGCAACCACGAGAACCGCGTCACCGCGCCGATCCCGGTCCCAACCGTCAGCGGCCTCACCTACGACCCGGCCGGCAAGGGCGGCTGTACGGCGCTCACCCTCGACGCGCGCCAGCGCGTGCTGTCCGAGCGGGTCGCCATCGCCGGTACGGCCGTCAACTGCGCGGGCGGTCGCACCCCTTGGGGCACCTGGCTGACCTGTGAGGAGACCGAGGACAAGGCGGGCACCAACGGCTACACGAAGGACCACGGCTTCGTCTTCGAGGTCCACCCCACCGACCCGCACCGCACCGGCGCGGTCCCGCTGACCGCGATGGGCCGCTTCCAGCACGAGGCGGTCGCGATCGACCCGCGGTCCGGGATCGTCTACGAGACCGAGGACGCGTTCCTCAAGCCGTTCGGACTCTTCTACCGCTTCCTGCCGGAGAAGCCGCTCGGCGGGGTCGGTTCCCTGCGCGCGGGCGGCCGGCTCCAGGCGATGCGGGTGCCCGGCGTGCCGGATCTCTCCCCGGTCCACGAGCCGGGAACGCGCTTCGACGGCATCGAGTGGGTGGACGTACCCGACCCGCTGGCCGTCTCCACCCCCACCCGGTTGCAGGACTACGGCCCCCGCGGCATCACCCACGCGCAGAAGCTGGAGGGCTGCTACTGGGGCGGCAGCTGTGTGTACTTCGTCTCGTCCTTCGCCCGCAGCGCGGACGGCTCCGCGGCGGACCACTACGGCCAGATCTGGCGCTACGACCCGAGCCGCCGCCGGCTGACCCTCGTCGTGGTGTTCGGCCCGGACACCGATGTGCAGCTGCCCGGCGAGTCCCCGGACAACATCTGCCTCGCCCCCGACGGCGGCCTGATGGTGTGCGAGGACGGCAACGGCGCCCAGCACGTCTTCGGCGTGACCCGCAAGGGCGAGGTGTACCCGATGGCCCGGGGCCGTCAGGCCATCACGCCCGCCACCGCGGCGGGTACGGCACAGGAGCCGGAGTGGGGCGAGTTCGCGGGGGTCACCTTCTCCGCCGACGGCGAGACGATGTACGTCAACTGCTACACGCCCGGCACCACGTTCGCGGTCACCGGTCCATGGCGGGGCTAGCCGCCCGTGCTCGTTGACGCCGGGCTCCGACGTTGACGCCGGGCTCCGACGTGCCGTGGGGCGGGCCTGTCCGGAGGCCCGCCCCACGGCCGCCGTGTCTCCGGGGTCGACCGGCTCACGTGCCCGTAGCCGCGTGCTGCTTCCGCGGCGTCAGCCGGCGCACCGTCTCCCCCACGGGGAACAGGGCGGATCTGGTCGACGTTCGGTCGGAGGAGATCGCAGGAGGAACCGGCACCCATGGCAGCCACACCCGCCCCACCGCCCGTCACGCCGCCGAAGCTCGTGGCGACGGACCTGGACGGCACACTCTTCCGAAGCGACGGCACGCTGTCACCGCGCACACGGACGGCGCTCGCGTCGGCCGAGGGGGCCGGGATACGCGTCGTCCTCGTCACGGGCCGTCCGCCACGGAGCGTGCCGGACCTGCTGGAACGCGTCGGACCCCATGCCGTCATCGCGGCCAACGGCGCCGCGGTCCACTCACCGGACGGCACCGTCGCCCATGCCTTCCCCCTCACCGCACCCGAGGCCTCCCGGCTCGTGGAACACGTGCGCGCCGCGGTCCCGGGCGTCTCGTTCGCGGTCGAGTTCGACGGCGCCTTCGGTCACGAACCGACGTACCCCGCCTGGTCGTTCGGCGACCAGGCCGTCGAACTGATCGGCGCCGCCGAGGAGGTCCTCGCCCTCGCCTCCGGCAGACCCCCGCTGAAGATCCTGGCCCACCATCCGGCGCTCCCGCTCGACGCCTTCTACGAACGGGCACGCCGTGCCGCCGGCCCGGACGCCGAGACCACCCACTCGACCGGGCTGTCGCTGGTGGAGTTCAGCGCGCCCGGCGTCACGAAGGCCACGACCCTCGTCAGCTGGAGCGGCCGGCTCGGTATCGGCGCCCACGAGATCGCCGCCTTCGGTGACATGCCCAACGACCTGCCCATGCTCGGCGCGGTGGGGCACTCCTACGCCATGGCCAACGCCCACCCGGACGTCCTGGCGGCCGCGGATCACCGTGCGCCCTCCAACGACGAGGACGGTGTGGCTCAGGTGCTGGAGGCGTTCGTCGACGCGCTCACCCGCCGATCGCCTCTGACCGCCTGACTCTCGGGCCGCCGGTCAGGACCCGCCCAGGGCCCGGCAGTCAAGCCGCCGGGGGGTCCAGGGCCGGGCCCTGGACCCCCCGGGCGGAGCCCACGGGACGGCTCTCCCCGGTCGCGCGCTCACCCCGCGTCCGGGAACTCGCCCGACCACGCGGCGGCCATGCGCAGCAGGGGCTCGGCCTCGTCCTGCCGCCCCTGGCGCTCCAGGGTGCGACCCAGCATGAGGTGGGCGTAGTGCTCCACCGGGTCGCGCTCGATGATCGCGCGCAGCTGTTCCTCGGCACGCCGCAGCTGAGCGGAGTGGTAGTAGGCACGGGCCAGGAGCAGCCGGGGGCCGGTCTGTTCCGGAGCCTCCTCCACGACGAGGGCGAGCAGCCGCGCGGCCCCGGTGTAGTCCTTGGCCTCGAAGAGCAGCTGCGCGCGCTCCCAGCGCTCGGTCGTGGTCTCCTCGCGCGGCGCGCCGGCGCCGTTGTCGAACAGGTGCAGGGCGCTCGCCCACCGGTCGGGCGCCACTCCGTCGCCCGCGGTGTACCCGGTGAAGTTTTCGGTCATGGTTCCTCGTTCTCCTCTGCCGTGGGGCTGTCGTGCGCCTGGGCCTCAGGCCGCCGGTCCGGTGGTGCGCGCGCGTCCGGCGTCGCGGGCCGCGCGCAGGGACGCGTGGGTGGGCGCGTCGGGCACGCCGGCCGGCCGGTTCTCCCCGAACTCCTTCCGCAGGACCGGGACGACGTCCGCACCGAGCATCTCGATCTGCTCCAGCGCGGTCTTCAGCGGTATGCCACCGCCGTCCACCATGAACAGCTGGCGCTGGTAGTCGCCGAAGTGCTCACGGAAGGTGAGCGTCTTCTCGACGACCTGCTCGGGCGTGCCGACGGTCAGCGGGGTCTGCTCCATGTACTCCTCCATCGGCATCCCGCCTCCCATCACCGGGGAGTGGTCGAAGAACGGGCGGAACTCCCGGACGGCGTCCTGGGAGGTGTGCCGCATGTAGACGTGGCCGCCGAGCCCGACGATGGCCTGCTCGGGGGTGCCGTGACCGTAGTGCGCGTACCGCTGCCGGTACAGGTCGATCAGCTTCCTGGTGTGCTCCTTGGGCCAGAAGATGTTGTTGTGGAAGAAGCCGTCGCCGTAGTACGCGGCCTGCTCGGCTATCTCCGGCGAGCGGATCGAGCCGTGCCACACGAACG
>NZ_JBEXKG010000170.1:0-15447 GCF_040609555.1 Streptomyces sp. NPDC004658 | reverse complement strand
CCCGGACCGGCCCGGACGAGGGCGACTGGCAGGTCCGCGCGGAGCTGCCGGTCGGCTGATCTACGCTGGCCGGATGCCGGTCACCGTACTCCTCGCCGGCGACTCCTCGTACGGGGCCGGCGAACACAGCTCCTCCGCCCCCTCCCACCCGCACGCGCACCCGGAAGGCGACACCACTCCATGACCGGCCCGACCACCGCCGACGACAAGCTCACCTGGCTCCTGGAGGGCCTGCTGGAGAGGACCCCGGGTGCCCGGCACGCGCTCGTGCTGTCCCGGGACGGGCTGAAGCTGTGCCGCACACCGGAGCTGAGCGTCGACCAGGCCGACCAGCTGGCCGCCATCGCCGCCGGCATCCAGTCGCTGTCGCACGGCGCGTCCGTGGAGTTCGGCGACGGCAGCGGCGGCGTGCGCTCGGCGATGACGGAGTTCTACGGCGGTGTGCTGTTCATCGTGGAGGCGGGTGCCGGAGCGCATCTGGCCGTGATCGCCACGGAGGACGCGGACGCCGGGGTCATCGGGCACAACATGAGCGAGCTGGTGGAGCAGCTCGGCGAGCACCTCACCGCGCCGCCCCGCACGTCATGAGCCGGCCGGGCATGAACCGGCCGGGCCGGGACGACGCCCCCGACCGGCTGTACACCATCACCCAGGGACGCAGCCGCACCGGCCCCGACAACCCCTTCGACCTGGTCACCCTCGTGGTCGCCGAGTCGGAGCCGGCGGCCGGCATGCAGTCGGAGCACGTGGCGATCCTGGAGCTGACCCGGTTCCCCGCGTCGGTGGCGGAGATCGCCGCCGCACTGCGGCTGCCCGTGGGCATCACCAAGGTGCTGCTGTGCGATCTGCTCGCGGCGGGCCGGATCAGCGCCCGGCACCCGCGCAGACCGGCCATTACCGATCCCGACATCCTGGAGCAGGTGCTCGTTGGACTCCGCAACCTCTGACGCGCGCACCCCGCTGGGTGCCTCCGCCGACCAAGGTTTCAAGATCGTGGTCGTGGGCGGTTTCGGCGTCGGCAAGACCACGCTGGTGCGCTCGGTCAGCGAGATCCGTCCCCTCAACACCGAGGAGACGATGACACAGGCCGGTGCCACGGTGGACGACATCCGCCAGGTGCGCGGCAAGTCCGGCACCACGGTCGCCTTCGACTTCGGCCGGATCAGCCTGGACGCCCGCAATGTGCTGTACCTGTTCGGCGCGCCCGGCCAGGAGCGGTTCTGGTTCCTGTGGGACCGGCTGTTCTCCGGCACGCTCGGCGCGGTCGTCCTGGTGGACACCCGGCGCATCGACGACTCCTGGTACGCCATCGACCGGCTGGAGCACCACGGCACGCCGTTCATCGTGGCCTGCAACGACTTCGGCGGCCCGGTCCGCGCCGGAGCGGACGTCCGGGAGGCCCTCGACCTGGATCCGCAGGTGCCGCTGGTCGACTGCGACGCCCGCTCCCGGGAGTCGGGCAAGCAGGTGCTCATCACGCTGGTGCAGCACGTGAGGAACAGGTACGCCGACCCGTCCGCGCGGGCGGTCCCGCACCGACAGGAGTTCGTGTGACCACGCCCGACGCCGTCCCGCTGAGCGGCCCCCGGTTCCAGACCGAACCCGCCCGTCTGTACCGGGAGATGCGGCGCGACCACGGCGCCGTCGTGCCGGTGCTGCTCGACGGCGGCATCCCGGCCTGGCTGGTGCTCGGCTACCGGGAACTGCACCAGGTGACCGGCGACCCGGTGCTGTACAGCCGGGACTCGGACCTGTGGAACCAGTGGGAGAACATCCCCGCGGACTGGCCGCTGCTGCCGATGATCGGGCGCAAGCAGCCGTCGATCCTCTACACGGTCGGCGAACGGCACCGGCAGCGCGCGGCGATGATCAGCGACGCGCTGGAGGCGGTGGACCCGTTCGAACTGCGGGCGCACGCCGAGCGGTTCGCGGACGAGCTGATCGACGCGCTGTGCGCCGCCGGCGAGGCCGATCTGGTCGCGCAGTACGCGATGCTGCTGCCGGTACGGGTCCTGGCCCGGCTGTACGGCTTCCCGGACGAGGACGGTCCGGGGCTGGTCACCGCCCTGAACGACATGATCGACGGGCGGGAGCGGGCGCTGGCCGGGCAGGCCCATCTCGCCGCCTCCATGGGGCAGTTGCTGGCCGACCGGCGAAAGGAGCCGGCGGCCGACGTGGTCTCCCGGATGCTCGCCGACGAGAGCGGGTTCGGCGACGAGGAGATCGCACAGGACCTGATGGTGATGATGGCGGCCGGACACCAGCCGACCGCCGACTGGATCGGCAACTCGCTGCGGCTGATGCTGACCGACGACCGGTTCGCCGCCTCCCTGTTCGGCGGGCGCAACAGCGTCGCCGAGGCGATGAACGAGGTGCTGTGGGAGGACACGCCGACGCAGAACGTGGCGGGCCGCTGGGCCGCCCGCGACACCCACCTCGGCGGCCGGCGCGTCAAGGCCGGCGATCTGCTGCTGCTCGGTCTGCAAGGGGCCAACTCCGATCCGCAGGTGCGGACCGACGCCTCCGCGCTGACCGGCGGCAACAACGCGCACTTCTCCTTCGGCCACGGCGAGCACCGCTGCCCGTTCCCCGCGCAGGAGATCGCCGAGGTGATCGCGCGGACCGGCATCGAGGTGGTCCTGGACCGGCTCCCGGACATCGATCTGGCGGTGCCCGCGGACTCCCTCACCCGTCGGCCGTCGCCCTGGCTGAGGGGACTGACCCGGCTGCCCGTCCGGTTCACGCCGGTACCCGCCCGCTGACCGGCGCCCCCCGGCCGACCCGCTGTTCCGCCGCCCGCCCGGGGGCCGTCCCCGGGCCGGCGCCGTACCCGCCGTACCCGACCCCTGCCCTGGGAGGCACGTCACCATGACGACCGGTACCGAAGCACCCCGCATCGCCCTCGACCCCTTCGTCACCGACCTGGACGCCGAGAGCGCGGCGCTGCGCGCGGCCGGCCCGCTCGCCGCCGTGGAGCTGCCGGGCGGCGTCCCGGTGTGGGCCGTCACCCACCACGCCGAGGCCAAGGCGCTGCTGACCGATCCGCGGCTGGTGAAGGACATCAATGTCTGGGGCGCGTGGCGGCGCGGTGAGATACCCGCCGACTGGCCGCTGATCGGCCTGGCCAACCCCGGCCGCTCCATGCTCACGGTGGACGGTGCCGACCACCGCCGGCTGCGCACCCTGGTCGCGCAGGCGCTCACCCCGCGCCGGGTGGAGCGGATGCGGGAGCGGATCGAGAAGCTCACCCAGGACCTGCTGGACGCCCTGCCCGCGGACGGCGGGACCGTCGATCTGAAGGCGGCCTTCGCCTATCCGCTGCCGATGTACGTCATCGCCGACCTGATGGGCATCGACGAGAGCCTGCTGCCCCGGCTGAAGGTGCTGTTCGAGAAGTTCTTCTCCACGCAGACCCCGCCGGAGGAGGTCGTCGCGACCCTCACGGAACTGGCGCAGATCATGGCGCGGACGGTGGCGGCCAAGCGGGCCGCGCCGGGCGACGACCTGACCAGCGCGCTGATCCTCGCCTCGGAGGACGGCGACCACCTCACGGACGAGGAGATCGTCTCCACCCTCCAGCTGATGGTGGCGGCGGGCCACGAGACGACGATCTCGCTGATCGTCAACGCCGTCGTCAACCTGTCCACCCACCCCGAGCAGCGCGACCTGGTGCTGTCGGGCCGGGCCGACTGGTCGGCGGTCGTCGAGGAGACGCTGCGCTACTCCACCCCCACCTCCCACGTCCTGATCCGCTTCGCGACCGAGGACGTACCGGTCGGCGACAAGGTGATCCCGGCCGGGGACGCGCTGATCGTGTCGTACGGCGCGATCGGCCGGGACGAGGGTGCCCACGGCCCGACCGCGGGGGAGTTCGACATCACCCGCGGCACGAGGAACCGGCACATCTCCTTCGGACACGGTCCGCACGTCTGCCCCGGCGCGGCCCTGTCCCGGCTGGAGGCGGGGGTCGCCCTGCCCGCGCTGTACGGCCGTTTCCCCGGCCTGGAGCTGGCGGTCCCCGCGACCGCGCTGCGCCACAAGCCGGTGGTCACCCAGAACGACCTGTTCGAGCTGCCGGTACGGCTGACTCCGTGACGCCGCGGTCCACCGCGTCAGGCGCCTGGTTCCACGGGCGCCTCCCCCTTCACGACCGCTTCGGGGGCGCGGCTCTCCGGGACCTGGGGATCCGCGCCGTCCTCGGTGGGCCGGGGGCGGGGGAACAGGAGTTCTTCCAGTGCCGTCGTGGCGAAGAGAAACGCGATCATCAGGACGGGCACGAGCAGGGCGATCAGGAACACAGCACCTCCCGCAGGTCGGCCTGTGGCACCTGGCTGGGCCGTTCCCAGCGTGCGCCCGGACGGCGCACCGCGCATGTCGTCCAGGTCAGCCGCGGCCGGCCGGCGGCCCGCACCGCACCGGGCCCACCGCCTCCCGGCCGGCGCCGAGGACGTGAGCCCGCTCCGGGCCCCGGCACGGCTTGACTTCGAGAGCGCTCCAGCTCGTAGCGTCGCTGAACGCCGCTGCGCGGGCCCCGCACCCGGTCCGCCAGGGGATGCCGGGCGCCGGATTCCGTCGCTAGATGGAAGAAGGCCGTCGCGCCCGGAGACGCCGGACGAGTGCACGAAAGGCTGTGACCCCACATGCAGAAGCGCAGGTTGCGGGACCTCCAGGTATCGGCCATCGGGCTGGGATGCATGGGAATGTCCGCCTTCTACGGCTCCACCGACCGGGACGAGGGCATCGCGACCATCCGGCGCGCCCTCGAACTCGGCATCGACTTCCTCGACACGGCGCAGGTCTACGGGCCGCTCACCAACGAGTCACTCGTCGGTGAGGCGATCAGGGACCACCGCGACGAGTACGTCATCGCCACGAAGTTCAACTACCGGATGGACGAGGCGGTCCCCGGCGACATGAGCACGGTCGGCCGACAGGACGGCTCGGCCGAGCATGTGCGCAGCTCGGTGCACGGCTCGCTCCAGCGGCTCGGCACCGACCACATCGACCTGTACTACCAGCACCGGGTCGACCCGAACGTGCCCATCGAGGAGACGGTCGGCGCGCTGGGCGAGCTGGTCACCGAGGGCAAGGTGCGGTACATCGGGCTGAGCGAGGCGAGCGCGGAGACCATCCGGCGGGCGCACGCCGTCCACCCGGTCACCGCCGTGCAGAGCGAGTACTCGCTGTGGTCGCGGGACGTGGAGGCCGAGGTGCTGCCCACCTGCCGGGAGCTGGGCATCGGCTTCGTGCCGTACTCGCCGCTCGGGCGGGGGTTCCTCGCGGGCCGCTTCACCTCGCCCGACGAGCTGGACGAGAACGACTTCCGGCGCACGAACCCGCGCTTCGCGGACGCCAATCTCCAGGCGAACCTGCGGCTGGCGGAGAAGGTGAAGGAGATCGCGGCCGAGAAGGAGGTGACCCCGGCCCAGCTGGCCATCGCGTGGGTGCTGGCCCAGGGCGAGGACCTGGTGCCGATCCCGGGCACCAAGCGCCGTACCTACCTGGAACAGAACGCCGCCGCGGTGGGCATCGAACTGACCGGGGACGACCTGGCCCGGATCGACGCGGAGCTGCCCGAGGCGGCGGGCGAGCGGTACGACGAGGCCGGGATGAGGGCCGTCAACCGCTGAGCCGGCGCGCGGGGCGCCGTCCGGCGGCCGGGTGGTCCAGGTGCTCAGCCACCGCTGACCCATGCCACGCCGGGAGGAGCCGGCCGGTCAGCGGGCCCCGCCCCGTGCCCGCCGGCTGCGTCCGGACACCACCACGAGGTCCAGCGCCGCCGTCAGCGCGAGGAGCCCGCACACCGCCGCGTGGGTGGTCAGCGGGCCGCTGCCCGGGCTGTCGCCCGGGCCCTCGCGCGCGGCCCACACCGCGAACCCGGCGGTCGCCGCGGCGAACAGGGGCAGGAACACGGCGGAGAGCAGCAGCCGCAGTCGTACGGCGCTGCGCGCGGTCGCCGGCTCGGTGCCGGTGCGGGGGTGGCGGCGGCCGATCGCGCCGGGGCGTGAGCGGGTGGCCGACGGCGTCGTCCGTCCGTGCTGGTACCGGCGCATGGCGTGCCTCCTCCGGCGGGGCCGCTCGGTCCGTCCCCCTTCGCGTACCAGGACGGACAGGGCTGAAACCGGCCCTGTGAGGAACCCCACGCGCGCCCCAACCACCGTACGCCCCAGGCGGTTTGGCGGCTGCCACCGGTCGCCGCCGGACGCCGTGGCGCCGACCGTGCCGTCCCGTCTGCCACCATGGTCGGCGCCCTGACCAGGCAGCCCCGGCCGTGCAGCGCTGCCGATCCGACGGGCTCGCCGGTCCTCCCCGAATTTCCCGGTTGTCGAGTACCCCGTCGTGTCTTCTGACCCTGCCCAGCCCCCGTCGGCGCCCCTCACCGCCCCGGCCTCGCGTTCACCGTGGCGTTCCCTGCGGCACCGGGGCATGCGCTGGTGGTCGGCCGCCAACTTCGTCTCCAACGCCGGCACGTGGATGCAGCTCACCGTGCAGAACCTGCTCGTGCTGCACATCACGGGCTCGGCGGCGGCGACCGGTCTGTCCATGTCCGTCCAGGCGGCGCCCGCGCTGTTCGTGAGCCTGCTCGGCGGCGCGGCCGTGGACCGCTGGCCCCGGAAGCTGACGGTCACCGTCAGCCAGGCCCTGCTCGGCGCGGTCGCCTTCACCACGGCGCTCCTGGTGGCGCTGGACCGGATCGACATGACGGCGCTGCTGGTGCTGGCCGGCGTGACCGGCCTCATCGCCACCGTCGACGGACCGGCCTGCGCCCTGCTCGGCAATGATCTGGTGCCGGTGGAGGACGTGCCGTCCGCGATCGGGGTGGGCGCCCTGGTGCACAGCTCGGGCCGGCTGGCCGGCACGGCCCTGGCCGGGGTCACCGTCGGTTTCCTCGGCACGTCCGCCGCGTACGCCGCGAACGGGCTGTCGTTCCTGTTCGTGGCCGCCGTGGTGCCGTTCCTGCGACCGGTTCCCGGGGCCGCGGGGGTGCCGGCGGCCGGTGCGCGGGCGGTTCCGGCGCGCACGGGCACGACCGTGCGGGAGGGCCTGTCCTTCTTCGCGCGCAGGCCCCGTCTGGTGGCGCTCGCGGGCATCACCGGGCTCAGCTCCGTCTTCGGCCGCAACTACGGCCTGACGCTCGCCGTCCTCGTCACCGGACCGCTGGCCGGCGGCGCCGGGGCGTTCGGCACGGTGTCCACGGTGCTCGCCGTCGGCGGCATCCTCGGTGCGGTCCTCGGCGCCCGGCTGCGCAGGCCGTCCGTGCGCACGGTGGGTCTGCTCGCGGCGGGGGGCGCGCTGCTCCAGGTGGTCGCGGGCCTGTCGCCGTCGCTCGCCGTACTGCTGGTGCTCGTGCTGCCGATGGCGATCGTGGAGTCCGTCTCCGACACCGCCGGGACGGCCGTGCTCCAGACCGATCCGCCGCCGCATCTGCGGGGCCGTGTGCTCGGCGTGTGGAGCAGCGTCGGCACGGTGTGGAGCCTCGGTGGCCCGCCGCTGCTGGGCCTGCTCATGGAGTGGGCCGGCGCCCGTGGCGCCCTGGTGGCCGGCGGGCTGCTCATCGCCGGGCCGATCGGCGCCGGCCTGCTGCTGCGCCGCCGCCGCACACCGGTGCCGCTGACCCTGCCCACGAGAGACGGCGACGTCACGGGCCGCGAGGCCCTGAGCACGGCGGCCTGACACGCGGGTGGCTCCGCCCGACCGCTCACCAGGGGGGCGGTCACCCGCGGAGAGCCGCCCATCCGTCAGTCGTGCCGGCCCGGCAGGTGGTACACGTGGAACGCCTGGCCGATCACCGGCTGGGCGACGTTGCGTACGCGGACGCCCCCGCTGGTCATGCCGTGCTCGGTGCCGGCGTGGGCGTGGCCGTGCACCGCGAGGTCGGCGCCGCCGGTGTCGATGGCCTCCGCGAGCAGGTAGCTGCCGAGGAACGGGTAGATCTCCAGCGGCTCTCCGGCCAGGGTGTCCGGCACCGGCGAGAAATGGGTCAGCGCGATCCGCACGTCGCAGTCCCACTCGCCCAGGTTCTTCAGGGCGCCGTGCAGGCTGTCGGCGCTGCGCCGGGTGTACCGGACGAACTCCTTCATCAGCGGTTCGCCGAACTCGCCCGCGCAGCGGCCGACGAAGCCTCCGCCGAAGCCCTTGGCCCCGGCGACCCCGATCCGGGCGCCGTCGGCGGTGACGACGGCCGCCTGCCCTTCGAGGACGTGCGCGCCCGCGTCCCGGAGGATCGCGGTGACCTCCTCGGGCCGCTCGTCGTGGTGGTCGTGGTTGCCGAGCACGGCGACGACGGGCACCCCCAGGTCCTTGATCTCCCGGGCGACGATCGCGGCCTCCTCCGGTGTGCCGTGCCGGGTGAGGTCGCCGGCGAGCAGCAGGATGTCGGCGCACGCGGGCAGCGTCTCGAAGGAGGGCCGCAGGGTGCCCTGGCTCTCGGGGCCCATGTGGATGTCGCCCACGGCCGCGACGCGGATCATGTCAGGTCCTCTCCGTGGTCGGGCGAGGAGGTCCCGGCGATGAGCAGGTCGCTGTGGACCGGGTGCCCCGCCAGTTCCTCGCGGGCCATGCGCAGGATGTCGTCCCGGCACTGGGTGGACGGCACGGTGCCGGTGAGCAGGACGGCGTCGCCGCGCAGTTCGAGCCGTACGCCGAGTTCCCCGAGGTCTCCGGAGGCCAGGTGCTCGGCGAGGTGGGCGACGCGGTAGTCGAGACTCCCTGCCGCCGGCGGGGGCGGCGGGCTCGTGTCGGTCATGGCTGCCCCTCCTGGGCGTCGATGACGTTCAGCCGTTCGAGGAGGTAGAGGAAGGCGGCCGGCATGGGCTGGTCGCCGCAGCTCGTGCGGACCTCGTCCCAGTCGACCTTCTCCCGGACGGCGCGGGCCACGGGCAGGACCGACCCGAAGTCGCAGTAGTGCTCGGAGAAGGCGCTGATCAGGCTGCGGATCAGGTCGGTCGGCGACAGGACCGGCATCAGCACGGAGTCGACCGGCAGGACGTGGGCCCGGTCGAGCATGTCCCGGGTGACGGGCTGGTGGGCCAGCGCGAAGATGATGTCGATGTTCTGCCCGTGGCAGGTCGTCTTCACCAGCCAGTCCTCCGGCGGGGTCCGCACGGGCAGGCCGGCCTCGCGCAGCGTGGCGGCCACCGCCTCGGCGTCGTCGGGCAGGATGGCGAAGTCCGCGTCGTGCTGGAGGTAGCGGCTGCCACCGTGGGCGTACACGGCCACGCTCCCGGCGAGGGCGAAGGGGTGGCCGGCGCGTTTGAGGAGCGCGCCGATCTCCTTGGCGGCCTCCAGGATCGCCTGGCTGCGGTCGTGCGGCAGTTGCACCGGATCAGGTGTGGACGAGACCTCCAGCTCCGATCCGTCCGAGGCGATGCGGAGTTCGGTGACCTCCGGTCGCCGGAGGGGCGCGGTGTCCTCCCCGTTGTGCGTCATGACCTCTCCATTCGGCACCCTGCGTCCCGGGGCGGCCGGATCGGCCCCGGGGTCCGTACGGGTACCCGGCGCGCCGCCGGCGACACGGCGTCACCGCGGGGGTTCACTCCTCCGATGCCGGGCGCCGGGACGGGGAAGGGACGAGGACCGGGGGCGGACGGCAGCCGCCTCAGCGAGTGGCCGGTCGACAGGGCCGAGAGCACGCTGTAGGCATGGCACCCGGGGCCAAGCGCTTCCGCGTCCGGCGGCCGTGGCAGTCGGTCCACGCGCTGCTGGTGCTCCCCGTCGTCCTCATCGTGGTGATCACGGTGGTGGACGTGCGGCTGCCCTGGGACATCCATCTCGGGCCGGCCCTGGTGATCGCGCCCGCGCTCACCCCTTCCTTCGCCGGCCCCAGGGCGACGGCGGGCATCGGGGCACTCGCCGCGGTCGCCCAGGTCCTCATCGGCATCCACCGCGGCGGCCTCGCCACCACCAACCACATCGTGCAGCTCCTCACGCTGGTGGTCCTGGTCGTGCTCACCGTCGCCTACAGCGCCCTGCGCGAGCGCCGGCAGGCCCAGCTGGCTCAGGTCCGCACGGTCGCCGAGGCCGCGCAGCACGTCCTGATGTGGCCGTTGCCCGAGCAGATCGGGCCGCTGCGGATCGCCTCGCTCTACCTCGCCGCGGAGGACGAGGCCCAGATCGGCGGCGATCTCTACGCGGCGACGGTGTCCGACGGCTCGGTCCGCCTCCTCATCGGCGACGTCCGCGGCAAGGGGCTGCCCGCCATCGGCGAGGCCGCGCTGCTGCTCGGCTCGTTCCGGGAGAGCGCCCACCGGCACATCCCGCTGGCCGAGCTGGCGACCCGGCTGGACCAGAGCGTCACCCGTTACGCGACCGATCTGGAGAGCCCGGAGGAAGAGGGCGAACGGTTCGCCACCGCCCTGCTCGTGGACATCCCGGACCACGATGCGGTCACCCGGATGACCAGTTGCGGTCATCCGCCGCCGCTGCTGCTGAGCCCGGGGCACGTCGTGACCGTCCCGAGTCTGCACCCGTCACCGCCGCTCGGGGTGCACGCGGGCGCCGAGCACACCCTGGACGTGTTCTCCTTCGAGCCGGGCGACACGTTGCTGCTGTACACGGACGGGGTCATGGAGGCCCGGGACGAGCGCGGCCGGTTCTATCCGCTCGCCGACCGGGTCGCGCGGTGGACCGAGGACAGCCCGGAGGCGCTGATGCACCACCTGCGGCGCGATCTGCTCGCCCACGCCGGCGGCCGGCTGGGCGACGACGCGGCGCTCATCGCGGTGCACCGCCACCCGGTGGAGCGCCGCCACCACGGCCGCGGGGAGATCACTCGCCGCGGGTGAGCGCCCGGCGGTGGCACCCGGCCGGCAGCCGCTCGCGAGGGCGGCCGGGGACCATCGGCCGGCGGACGACCGGGCACCGGCCGGCCCGCGCCCCACGGGCGGAACCGAGGCGAACGCCTGACTGACCCAGGCCCTGCGGCCGGCAGAGGTACCACGGCACCCGCACGGGCGGCTTCGGCCGCAGCGTTCAACTGCCCTTGCGTTCAACTGCCCTTGCGTTCAACTGCCCTTGCGAGAAAGTTCAGTTCGGAGGGTGGCCTGTCCCGCCGAGACGTTGCGAGAATCTGCGGCGCCTCGACAACAGGGAGCCCCCGTGCGTCAGTTGACCTCCGCGCTCGCCGCCGCCCTCGGCGCGCTCGCCCTCGTCCTCACCTCGTCCGGCACCGCCGACGCCAACGTCCTGCAACTGCTTCCCCAGAACGCCGACGGCCTCGAACAGACCTTCTCCCCCGCCTACGACTACGACGGCGACGGCTGCTACGCCACCGCCGCCATCGGCAGCGACGGCACCATCAACCCCGGCCTGAAGCTGGGCGGCGACGTCAACGGCCACTGCCACGACTACGCCCAGCTCGCCAACGCCAACACCTACTCGCGCGAGAAGTGCAACAACGGCTGGTGCGCGGTGATGTACGCCAGCTACTTCGAGAAGGACCAGGCGACCCTCGGGCCCGCCGCCATCGGGCACACCCACGACTGGGAGCACGTCGTGGTGTGGATCAAGGACAACACCGTCCAGTACGTGTCGGTGTCCCAGCACTCCGGCTACCAGGTGGCGGCCCGTTCCTCGGTGCGCTTCGACGGCACCCACCCGAAGATCGTCTACCACAAGGACGGTGTCTCCACCCACTGCTTCCGGTTCGCCAACACCAACGACGAGCCGCCGGAGAACGTGACGGGCGGCTGGTTCTATCCGCGGCTGGTCGGCTGGAACGGCTATCCGGCGGGCTACCGCGAGAAGTTGCTGAGCGCGGACTTCGGGGCGGCCACCATCAAGATCAAGGACGGTGACTTCCCGTACGCGCTGGCGCACTCCATGCCGGCCGGCATCCCCTTCGACCCCAACGCCTGAGCCCGGCCCTGTTCCCGCCGCCCGCCGGGCCGACCCGGCCCGGCGGGCGCGGGCCCCGCTCCGAATGGGGCGGGGCGGGACCCGCGCCCGGTGCCCCGGTCAGCCGGCCGGCTTCAGGTCGGTGATCTTCAAGGTCCTGAGGTCGGACCGGACGTCGATCCGGCTGACCTGCGCGTGCGGTCCGTCCCCCCAGGTGAGCGTGACCCGGCTGGTGGCGTGGCCGGCGCCGGAGCCGGTGTACGCCACCTTCCACTTCACCGGCACGTTCTGCGCGAACAGGATGCCGTCGGCGTGTTCCCTCTTCTCGTAGGCGGCGACCTTCTTCTGAGCGGCGGCGGAGAGGTAGAAGCCGCGCAGCGCCTTGGCACTGGCCGCGGCGGTGGGATCGTCGGTGGTCCAGACGGCGTCGATGTAGGCGCCGTAGAAGTCGGCCACGTGCTGGGTGACGTTCCTCGGGTCGCCCTGCGCGGACGACACGGCGGCGGCGCGGGTCGTGCCGCTCGCGGAGGCCCCCGCCAGGGCGGGGGTGACGGCGGCCAGGGTGAGGCCGGCCGTGAGGGCCGCGGCCGTGAGGAGGGTCTTACGGCTGGTCTTGCGGCTGCGCATGGACATGTGTTCCATTCCCCCGGTTTTCCCCCGGTTTCCCCGGTTTCTTCGCGACCGGTCCGATCCCGGCCGTCGACGGACCCTAAGACCGCGTTTCCGGCGCCGCGGTTCCGCCTCCGCCGCTCTCTTTCCGGTCATTCCGGTGCGGACCGCCGTCGGCCTTCGACGAGTCGGGCGAGGTTGTCCAGGGCCATGCGGGTGCCCCGTTCGTTGTCCTCGGGCGGAACGGCGTCGGGGACGCCCTCGTGCCGGATCTCCACGTCCGTGCCGCCGTCGACCGCGGTGAGCGTCGTCGTCATGGTCATCGTGGAACGCAGGGAGTCGTCGCCGGTCTCGAAGGCGAGGACCTCGACGACCAGGGCCCCCGGCACGAGCCGGGCGAAGTGGCCCCGGTAAGTGTCCGTGCGCCCGCCGGACTTGCCGGCGCCGGCCGGGTCGTCGTGGGTGAGGGAGATCCGGAAGACGCCGCCCTCGCGGGCGTCGAAGGTGTGCACGCGGGCGGTCATGCCGACCGGGACCCGCCAGGCCGCGACCGCCCCGGGGTCGGTCAGGGCCCGGTAGACGGCGTGCGGCGGCGCCTCCACGTGCCGGGTGACTCGGGTGGTGTACATGGGCTCACGGTAGCGGCCGGCGACCGTCCCGGCCCGCGTACGAGGGGAGGCGGGGCCGAGGTCCGGGAGGTGGGTCGGACCTCGGCCCCGGGTCTGTCACGGCTTGCGGGCGACCGCGCCGTACATCGCGATGTCCTCGTCCCGGATGCCCTGTTCGCCGCTGCCGTCGGGGTGCCACTTGTGCACCTGGACGATGCCGGGCTCGACCAGGTCCAGGCCCGTGAAGAACGCGTCGGCCTCGGCCAGGGTGCGCAGCCGCATCGGCATGTTGCGGGCCGCGTACTCGCGGGCGACCCGGCCCACCTCCTCCGGCGCGAAGTCGGCGGTGCCGATGGACATCGCGAGGTGGCTGCCGGACGGCAGCGGCTCCAGCAGCCGCCGTACGACACCGACCGCGTCGTCCGCGTCCAGCATGAAGTGGACGATCGCGATGACGGTGAGGGCGACGGGCCGGCTCAGGTCCAGGGTCTCGCGCAGTTCGGGGGCGTCCAGGATGGCCGCCGGGTCACGGAAGTCGGCCTCGATGTAGGCGGTCCGGCCCTCGGGGGCGCTGGCCAGCAGGCCCTGGGAGAGGGTGAGCACGATCGGGTCGTTGTCGACGTAGACGACCCGGGACTCGGGCGCCACGGCCTGGGCGATCTCGTGCAGGTTGGGCGAGGTCGGGATGCCGGTGCCGATGTCCAGGAACTGGCGCATGCCCGCCTCCTCGGCGAGCCAGCGCACGGCACGGTTCATGAAGTCGCGGTTGGCCCGCATGTGCACCGGGAGCGCGGGCCACTCCCGGGACATGGCGTCGCCCGCCTCCTTGTCGGCGGGGTAGTAGTCCTTGCCGCCGAGTATGTAGTCGTAGATACGGGCGGAGTGGGCGTTCTCGGTGTCGATCCGGTCGGCCGGCCATCCGTTGTCGGGCAACGCCGTGTCTCCCATTCGGTCAGGTGGGGCTCGGGGCTTCGCGTCAGCAGGTACGAGGGCGGGGTGCCGGGGCGGGTGTGTGGGTCGGGGCGGGTCACCACTCCTTGCGCAGCGCGGTGAGCAGGGACTCGGTCTTCCGGGCGGACGCGGCCTGGGCGCTCAGCCGGTCCAGTGCCTCCCGGTAGACCACGACCTCGTCGGCCTTGTCGAGGTAGACGGCCCCGGCGAGACCGCTGAGGTAGGCGATGTCGGGCAGTTCGCGGGCCCGGAACCGGAAGAGGTGGAAGGCGCCGGCCGACAGGGCGGGGTGCGGGCCGTTGGCGAACGGCATGAGCTGCACGGTGACCTGGGGCAGCCGGCTGACCTCGACGAGGTGGTCGATCTGCGCGCGCATCACCTCGGGGCCGCCGACCGGCCAGTGCAGCACGGTCTCGTCCATCACCACCCACAGCCGGGGCGACGTGGCCCTGGTCAGCAGTTCCTGGCGGCGCATGCGCAGGGCGACGCGGCGTTCGACGGCCTCCGCCGGGGCGTGCGGACTGGTCGCGGTGAGCAGGGCGCGGGCGTAGTCCTCGGTCTGCAGCAGGCCGTGCACGAACTGGTTCTCGTACGCGCGGATCTGTACGGCCGCCTGTTCCAGACTGAGGTAGGCGGCGAACCAGTCGGCCATGACATCGCGGTAGGCGTGCCACCAGCCGCGCTTGTTGGCCTCGCGCACCGACTCCAGGAAGGTGCCGATCTCCTGCTGGTCGGTCACGCCGTAGACCTGGAGGAGCTTCTCGGCGTCCGCGAGCCGCAGCCGGGACACCTTGGCGGCCTCCATCCGGCGGATCGTGGAGTGGCTGACCCCGATGGCGGCGCCGGCCTCGGCGTAGCTGAGGCCGGCCCGGGTGCGCAGTTCCTCCAGCCGTCTGCCGAGGATCATGCGCAGCACGGACGGGGCGCCGCCCCAGTCGGTCTCCGCGGTCACACCCACCCCCTCGTCGGTTCCCGGAACACCCTCGCACGCGCTCGGTGTGCGTCGCCCATTCGATCACGTTCCGGCGGATGCAGCATGCACTTCGCCACTTGCAAATTTCAACTTGTCGGTTGCGGAGCGTGGTCGGCGGGTGCCAGAGTGGACGTGCTGCTCCGGCCGACCCACGGAGCAGGCGGCGCGGCCGGCTCGGGGACGCAAGCCGCCACCACGGCCTGCCGACAGGCGGTGGGACGTCTGCCGCCCGAGCGGCCGGCCGAGCCCGTACCCTCCCCCGAGAGCCGGACGAAAGGCCCACGGCGATGGCTCCGCCCCTCCCCCCACCGACGGCTCCCCCGACCGGCCGACCACGGCGGAGAACCCGCCGCGCGGGAAGGGCGGTCGTCCGCGCCGGTGACCACGCCGCACCGGCTGCCGGCCCCGGCCGGCGCCCCTGAACCACCCGGAGGCGAGCAGCCCGGTCGACTCCCTGGGCCCCACGGCCCC
>NZ_JBEXKG010000169.1:0-15455 GCF_040609555.1 Streptomyces sp. NPDC004658 | reverse complement strand
GGCGTCTGAGCGGGGCGGCCCGGCGGGCGCTCGGACTGCGGCTGCCGGCCGCGCTGGTCCTCGGCTGCCACAAGGCGTTCGCGGGACGCGGCCGGTCACTGGCCACCGTGGCCCGGCTGACGCTGCCGCTGCTGCTCATCGTGGTGGCGCTCAGCGCCTGGACCACGATCGACCGCTTCCACAGCAGCCCCGAGCGGGTGGGCCTGCCGACGGCGCTCACGGTCCGCTCGGACGGCGACCTGGACGCGTCCGGGGTACGGTCCGTGCTGGCCCATGACTCCCGGGTCGCCGCCGCCTATCCGGGCGTCGAGGTGGCCGCGCTGGTCCCCGGCCAGACCGGGACCATCGCCCTGCGCGGCGTCGGCACCCGCACCGAGCCCTACCCCTACGCCCTGGCCGAGGGCCGCGCCGCACGCGGACCGGACGAGGCGGTGGCCGGACAGGGCCTGCTCGACCTGCTGGACGCGCGGGTCGGCGACTGGGTGCGGATGACGGTGGGCGACCGGCCGCAGATCCTCCACATCGTGGGCCGCACCCTGGAACCGCGCAACGCCGGCCGGGTCGTCACCACCTCCCTGGACACCCTGCGCGAGAACGACCCGGAACTGTCCCCCGCCTTCTACGAGCTGCGGCTGCGCCCGGGCGCCGACCCGCACCGCGTGGCCCTCGCGCTCGCCTCGGCCGGTCACGGCCACCTGGAGGTGCATCCCGTGACGAACCCCGCCGACGGGCTGTCCCCGCTGCGCGGTGTCGTCGCCGGGCTGATCGCCGTCCTGGCCCTGATCGGGCTGGTGGAACTGCTCACCGCGATCGGGGGCGGCGTGCGCGAGGGCGAGCGGGACGTGCTGGCGCTCCGGGCGATCGGCATGTCGCCACGGCAGATCACCGCGATCACCGTCACGGCGACGAGCTGTACGGCCCTGGCGGCGGTCGTCGCCGGTACGGCGCTGGGCCTGCCACTGGCCCGCCGGCTGATCGACGCCGAGGGCGGCTCCAGCGGCATCGGCGCCGGAATCGCCCAGTCCCCCTCCCCCGGCCTGCTCGTCCTCCTGGGCTCGGCCGCCGTGCTGGGGGCGGCGGCCCTGGCCACCCTGCCCGCGGCCCGCGCGGCCCGCCGGCGCCTCGCGGACACGCTGAGCGCGGTGGCCTGAGCCCGCCCCGGGAGACCCGGCCCTGCTCAGGGAGACGCGGCCTGCCAGCTGCCCGGGTCTTCGCGGATCTTCTCCAGCAGGTTGCCGAAGACCGTCCCGTCGAACAGCAGGCCGTTGTACCGCACCGGGATGCGTACGTCGTTGATCTCGGCGGTGGGAGTGCCGGGCCCCTCCGGGTCCTGCGGCCCGCCCGCGCGCTCGTAGGCGTCCTGGGCGTTGGCCACGAAAGTCCGGTACTTCATGGTCCTGACGGCCGAGTCGAAGTCCGGCCCGCGCAGCCCCGGCACCCGCCCCGCCAGCTTGAGCAGGTAGGCGTCGGTGAACCCGTCGACGCTCTCGGCGGGCTGGTGGGCGTAGAGCACGTCGTGGTACTCGGCGAACTTGCCCTTGTCCAGGGCGGCCCGCAGGGCGTTGACCGCCTTCCGGGATCCCGCGCCACCGAGCCGGCCGTCCAGGAACGAAGCGAGGGTGTACTGGGTCTTCACCTCACGCCGGACGGTCGCCTCGCGCAACTGGGGCGCCCCACCGGTGGTCTCGAACTTCTCGCACACCGGGCACCGCGGATCCTCGTACAGGTGCACGCTCAGCGGGGCGGCCTCGTCCCCCACGATGATGGTCGTGCCGTCGTTCCCCAGCCGCTCCGGCGCGTCCACCCACCCGGAGTACGGTACGGCCTTCGCTGTGACCTCCGGCCGGGCGGCCTCCGACTCGACCGGCTGCCGCCTGCCGACACAGCCCACCGCCGACACCCCCATCACGGCCACGGCGACCCCCGCGACCAACACCCTGCGCACCATGCGCACTCCCTCCCCTGGTCCAGCGGAACACTAGGGGATGGATGGGAGGAAGCGCGCAGGGGTATCGCCGCGGCGGAGAGTACGGGGGTGTCACCCTGGGCGCCGTGCAGCGGGCAGGGGCATCGCCCCGGGCGCCGTGCAACGAGCAGGGACATCGCCCCGGGCGCCGTGCAACGAGCAGCGGCATCGCCCCGGGCGCCGTGCAACGAGCAGGGACATCGCCCCGGGCGCCGTGCAACGAGCAGGGACATCGCCCCGGGCGCCGTGCAACGAGCAGGGACATCGCCCCGGGCTCGGTGCAGCGGGCTGGGGCGTTGCCGCGGCGGAGCGTGGAGGGGTATCGCCGCGACGGCCCCGGCCGCGATCGGCCGCTGACCGGGGCCGGTGCATGGCCGCGGACCGGCTCCCGGCCGCGGATCAGCTCCCGGCAGCGTGTCGGCTCATGGCCGCGGGCCGGCTGGTGGCGCGCGGGCCGGCTCATGGCCGCGGGCCGGGTCATGGCCGCGGATCGGGTCATGGCCGTGGGCCGGCTGGTGGCTGCGGATCGGCTCCCGGCCGGGGGTCGGCTGATGGCCGGGCTCGGCTCCCGGCAGCCTGCCGCCCCGGCCAGGGGCCGGCTCGTGGGCTCCCGGTCGCAAACCGGCTTCCGGCCGGGATCGGCTATGGCAGCCTGCCGGCTCATGACCGGGGGCCAGCCCCCGGCCGGGAATCGGCCGGTGGCCGGGCTCGGCTCCCGGCAGCCTGCCGGCTCATGGCCCGGCTCCCCGGTAACGGAACCGCTTCAGACCGCGAATCGGCTCCCGGCCGCAGTCCGACTCGGGGCCGCCGACGGGCTCGTGGGCGTGGGCGGACCCCCGGCCGGGGATCGGCTGGTGGCCAGGCTCGGCTCCCGGCAGCCTGCCGGCTCATGGCCAGGACCGGCTCCGGCTCCGGCTCCGGCTCCGGCTCCCGGTGACGGATCCGCTGCGGCCGTGAATCGGCTCCCGCCCGCCGGCGTGCCCCTGCCGGCATCGGCCGGTGCCGAGCCGCCGGCCGGTGCCGGCAGGGGATCCGTTTCGCCCGCGGATGCGGATCAGCTTCGGCCGCGCAGTTCCCGGTACTTGGCGACCAGTGCCTTCGTCGACGCGTCCAGGCCGGGTACGTCGGCACCCTCGGTGAGTGCGGGTTCGACGCGCTTGGCGAGGACCTTGCCCAGTTCCACGCCCCACTGGTCGAAGGAGTCGATGTTCCACACCGCGCCCTGCACGAACACCTTGTGCTCGTACAGGGCGACGAGCTGGCCGAGCACGGACGGGGTCAGTTCGCGGGCGAGGATCGTCGTGGTCGGCCGGTTGCCCTGGAAGGTCTTGTGCGGGACGAGCTCCTCGGGGGCACCCTCCGCGCGGACCTCCTCGGCGGTCTTGCCGAAGGCGAGCGCCTGGGTCTGGGCGAAGAAGTTGGCCATCAGCAGGTCGTGCTGGGCCTTCAGTTCCTCGCTCAGCTCGGCGACCGGCCGCGCGAAGCCGATGAAGTCGGCCGGGATCAGCTTGGTGCCCTGGTGGATCAACTGGTAGTAGGCGTGCTGCCCGTTGGTGCCGGGCGTACCCCACACGATCGGCCCGGTCTGCCAGTCCACCTGCTTGCCGTCGCGGGCGACGTACTTGCCGTTGGACTCCATGTCCAGCTGCTGGAGGTAGGCCGTGAACTTGGAGAGGTAGTGGCTGTACGGCAGCACGGCGTGCGACTGGGCGTCGTGGAAGTTGTCGTACCAGATGCCCAACAGACCCAGCAGCAGCGGGACGTTGGCCTCGGCGGGCGCGGTGCGGAAGTGGTCGTCGACGATCCGGAAGCCGTCCAGCATCTCGCGGAACCGGTCCGGGCCGATGGCGATCATCAGGGACAGGCCGATCGCGGAGTCGTACGAGTACCGCCCGCCGACCCAGTCCCAGAACTCGAACATGTTGGCCGTGTCGATGCCGAACTCGGCGACCTTCTCGGCGTTCGTGGACAGCGCCACGAAGTGCTTGGCGACCGCCGCCTCGTCGCCCAGCGCGGCCAGCACCCACTTCCGCGCGGAGGTCGCGTTGGTGATCGTCTCGATGGTGGTGAAGGTCTTGGAGGCGATGATGAACAGCGTCTCCGCCGGGTCGAGGTCCCGGGTGGCCTCGTGCAGGTCGGCACCGTCCACGTTGGACACGAAGCGGACCGTGAGGTCGCGGTCGGTGAAGCAGCGCAGCACCTCGTAGGCCATCGCGGGCCCGAGGTCGGAGCCGCCGATGCCGATGTTCACGACGTTCTTGATGCGCTGGCCGGTGTGCCCGGTCCACTCGCCGGAGCGGACCCGCTCGGCGAAGCCGGCCATCTTGTCGAGCACGGCGTGCACCTTCGGCACGACGTTCTCGCCGTCGACCTCGATCACCGCGTCCCGCGGGGCGCGCAGCGCGGTGTGCAGCACCGCCCGGCCCTCGGTGACGTTGATCTTCTCGCCGCGGAACATGGCGTCCGTGAGGGCGAAGACGTCCGTCGCCGCGGCCAGCTCGCGCAGCAGGCGCAGGGTCTCGTCGGTGACCAGGTGCTTCGAGTAGTCGATGTGCAGGTCGCCGACCTGGAGCGTGTACCCGGTGCCGCGCGCGGGATCGGCGGCGAACAGGTCCCTGAGATGGGTGTCCGCCAGCTCCTCCCGGTGCTTGGCGAGAGCGGTCCACTCGGGCGTCTGGTTGAGCCTGCTACGGCCGTCTGCGTTCATGTCCGACTTCCGCCTTCTTTCGTGCCTGTCCCAGCCGTTCCAACCTAATTGATCAGCGCGCGGGACGAGCGGTGGAGACGCTGTCCGCACGGGCAACAACGGATACGTCCGGCTTGCGTCCCGGTATCAGCGCGATGACGGCCGAGGCGAACAGGACGGCCGCGAGCAGGGCGGGCGCGTTGAGGCCGTACAGCCCGGCCGCTGCCCCGCCGAGGAACGCGCCGAGCGGGGCACCGGAGGTGGAGGTCGTCCGGAAGGCCGAGGCGATGCGCCCCACCATGGACTCGGGGCTGCGTTGCTGCATCAGGGTGACCTGGTTGACGTTCCACACCATGTTCATGGCGCCGAGCAGCAGCATCCCGGCGGCCAGGGCGGTCAGGTGCCGCACGGACCCGATGAGCAGCAGCGCACCCGTCTGGAGTGCGCCGCCGAGCAGCAGGGCCCGCACCCGGCCGGTGCGGCGCGCGATCCGCTGGGCGACGAAACCGCCGGCGAGGCTGCCTGCCGAGTACGCCGTCATGGCGGCGACGTAGCCGGTGTCGCCCGCGTGCAGCCAGCGGGTGACGTGCAGCGCCAGTGTGGCGATCAGGGCGCCCATGCCGATGTTGCACAGCAGCGTGGCCACGCAGACCGCGCGGAGCACCCGGTCCTCCCAGAGCGCGCGCAGGCCCGCCCCGATCTCGGCGCGCAGGGTGCTGCCGGCCGGGCGGGGCTCCCGCTCCGGCGGCCGTGTCCGCAGGGACGCCACCAGCGCGGCGCCCACCAGGTACGTACCCGCGTCCGCCGCGAACGGCATGAACGCCCCGGCCGCCAGCAGCAGCGGCACGAAAGGGCCCGCCAGCAGTCCGCCCGCCAGCTGCTGACCGGTCATCAGCCGGGCGTTCGCGCTGCCCAGGGCCTCCCGGTCCACCAGGGAGGGCAACAGGGCCGTGGAGGCGTTGTCGAAGAGCGTCTGGAGCGCGGTGAGGCAGAAGGCGAGGGCGATCAGCAGGGGCACGGAGGCGTACCCGAGGCCGACGGCGAGGGCGAAGGCGGCGACGAGCAGGCCCCGCACGGTGTCCACGAGCCACATCGCCCGCCGTTGGTCGACCCGGTCCGCGACAGCGCCGCCGAACAGCCCGAACAGCAGCCAGGGCAGATAGCCGCAGGCGGTGACGGAGGCGATGACGAGGGGCTCGTCGGTGAGGCCCACGGCGAGCAGCGGCAGCGCGGACGTGCGCAACGCGTCGCCGAAGCGGGAGACCACGGCGGCCGTCCACAGCCGGCCGAATCCCCCGCGCCAGGCGGGTGTCCCCCTGCTCGCCGTCCCGACCGCAGCCACGCCTGCCCCCCTCACGATGCGCCGATGCACACACCGTAGAGGGCAGCACTGACAACGGACCGTCCGCAGCGGACCGGAACGGCTCCGGCCAGGCGCCCGCGGGTGCCCGGCCGGTCAACTCCTAGATCTCGCCCCGCAGTTTGGCGAGGGCTTCGGCGAGGATCGCCTCGCCGTCCGCGTCGCTGCGCCGCTCCCGTACGTACGCCAGGTGCGTCTTGTACGGCTCGGTGCGCGGCGGGTCCGGCGGATTGTCCCGGTCCTGGCCGGCCGGGAAGCCGCAGCGCGGGCAGTCCCAGGTCTCGGGAACCTGCGCGTCGCTGGCGAAGCTGGGCTGCGTCTCGTGCCCGTTGGAGCACCAGAAGGAGATGCGCAGACGCGGCGCGGACTCGCCGCGCTCGGCCTCGCCCATCGGCCCCGCCCCGACCCGGCTTCCTCGGATCGCGTTGCCACTTGCCACGGTCGTAACTCCCTGCGTGATGGTGCCGCGAAGCGAGTCGGCGTTTCGCTTCGCTGCGAGCGCCTCAGTCTACGTAAGGCCCAACGCGCGTCCAGTGATTGGAGTTACCGGCCCCCACACCAAGACGCAAGCCCCATGATAGGCCGCGCTCAGGAGCGCGTACCGAACATGGGGCTTTACGTGCGGAATGTACTGTTCGCGTGTCAGCTGTTCGTCTTCATCAGCATGCCGAGGACGATGATGCACGCGAACCACAGCAGGCCGATCACGATGGTGATCCGGTCGAGGTTGCGCTCGGCGACCGAGGAGCCGCCGACGGAGGACTGCATGCCGCCACCGAACATGTCGGAGAGGCCGCCGCCCTTCCCCTTGTGCATCAGCACCAGCAGCATCAGCAGCAGGCTGAAGATGATCAGGGCGATCGAGAACCCCAAAACCACGGCTGGACCAACTTCCTCGGATACGGATGGACGACGGGGGCACAGCACCTGGCCGTGCCCCCGCAAGGGTACGACGTATCGCCGCTACCGCCTACTCACGGACATGATCACTGATCGCGGAAGCGCACGATCTTGACGAACTCGTCGGCGTCCAGCGAGGCACCGCCGATCAGGGCGCCGTCGATGTCGGCCTGGGCCATGATCTCGGCGACGTTGCCCGACTTCACGGAGCCGCCGTACTGGATGCGGACCTTGTCGGCCACGTCCTGGGAGTACAGCTCGGCGATCTTGGCGCGGATGGCGGCGCAGACCTCCTGGGCGTCCTCGGCGCCGCACACCTTGCCGGTGCCGATGGCCCACACGGGCTCGTAGGCGATCACGATGGTCTCGGCCTGCTCGGCCGGCAGGTCCTTCAGACCGCCCTCGACCTGGGCGAGGGTGTGGGCGACGTGCTCGCCCGCCTCACGGACGTCCAGCTCCTCGCCGACGCACAGGATCGGGGTCAGGCCGTGCTTGTAGGCGGCCTTGACCTTGGCGTTGACCAGCTCGTCGGTCTCGTTGTGGTACTGGCGGCGCTCGGAGTGGCCGATCACCACGTAGGTGCACTTCAGCTTGGCCAGCATCGGGCCGGAGATCTCGCCGGTGTAGGCGCCGGAGTCGTGCTGGGAGATGTCCTGGGCGCCGTACTTGATCTTGAGCTTGTCGCCGTCGACCAGGGTCTGCACGGAGCGCAGGTCGGTGAAGGGCGGCAGGACGGCGACCTCGACGGCCTCGTAGTCCTTGTCGGCCAGGGCGAACGCGAGCTTCTGGACGTGTGCGATGGCCTCCAGGTGGTTGAGGTTCATCTTCCAGTTGCCCGCCATCAGCGGCGTGCGCGTGCTCAAGGGTCAGTCCTCCAGTGCGGCGAGGCCGGGGAGCGTCTTGCCCTCGAGGTATTCGAGGGAGGCGCCGCCACCGGTCGAGATGTGGCCGAATGCGTTCTCGTCGAAGCCGAGCGTGCGCACGGCCGCGGCGGAGTCACCGCCGCCTACGACGGTGAAGCCGTTCGTGTCGACGAGTGCCTGGGCGACCGCCTTGGTGCCCTCGGCGTAGTCGGGGTGCTCGAAGACGCCCATGGGACCGTTCCAGAAGACGGTCTCGGCGTCGGCGAGCTTCGAGGCGTACAGCTCTCGGGTCTTCGGGCCGATGTCCAGGCCCTCCTGGTCGGCGGGGATCTTGTCCGCGTCGACCACGGTGTTCTCGGTGGGCGCCTTGGTCTTCAGGTCCGGGAAGGTCCGGGAGACCACGACGTCGACGGGGAGCAGCAGCTCGACGCCCTGCTTCTCGGCGCGCTCCATGTACTCCTTGACGGCCGGGACCTGGTCCTCCTGGAGGAGGGAGATGCCGACCTCGTAGCCCTTGGCCTTGAGGAAGGTGTAGGCCATGCCGCCGCCGATGAGGAGCCGGTCGGCCTTGCCGAGCAGCTGGTCGATGACGGCGAGCTTGTCGGAGACCTTGGCGCCGCCGAGCGCGACGACGTAGGGGCGCTTGACGTCCTCGGTGAGCTTCTTCAGGACGCCGACCTCGGTGGCGATCAGGTAGCCGGCGTAGTGCGGCAGCCGGGCCGGGAGGTCGTAGACCGAGGCGTGCCCGCGGTGCACGGCGCCGAAGCCGTCACCGACGTAGACGTCGGCGAGGGCGGCCAGCCGGTCGGCGAACTCACCGCGCTCGGTGTCGTCCTTGGAGGTCTCGCCGGGGTTGAAGCGCAGGTTCTCGATGACCGCGACCTGGCCGGGCTGGAGGCCGTCGACGGCGTCGTGGGCGGCGGGGCCGACGGTGTCCTGGGCGAAGGCGACCGGGGCGCCGAGCAGTTCACCGAGGCGCTCGGCGGCGGGCAGCAGCGAGAACGCGGGGTCCGGGGCGCCCTTGGGGCGGCCCAGGTGCGAGGCGACGACCACCTTGGCGCCCGCGTCCGCGAGGGCCTTGACGGTGGGCAGGACGGCGCGGATGCGGCCGTCGTCGGTGATCGTCCCGTCGGCCAGCGGCACGTTGAGGTCGGCGCGGACGAAGACCCGCTTGCCGCTCACGCCGTCGGCGAGAAGTTCGTCGATCGTCTTCATGGGAGTGGACTCCTACAGGAGGGCTCGTGGTGCACCTGATCGTAAAAGGACGTGGTCAGTACGTGGGACAGGGCCCGGACAGCGCGGCGGTGCGCTGCACGGGCCCTGCTCCCACTTCGGGGTCCTGCTTCGGCGATCAGAGCTGGTTGCCGACGAAGACCGTGAGGTCGACGAGGCGGTTGGAGTAGCCCCACTCGTTGTCGTACCAGCCGATGACCTTCACGTTCTTGCCCTCCTGGACCATGGTCAGGGAGGAGTCGAAGGTGCAGGACGCCGGCGCGTTGACGATGTCCGAGGAGACGATCGGGTCCTCGGTGTAGTCGAGGAGGCCCTTCAGCTCACCCTCGGCGGCCTTCTGGAAGGCGGCGTTGACCTCTTCCTTGGTGACCTCGCGGCCCAGCTCCACGACCAGGTCGGTGACGGAGCCGGTCGGGACCGGGACGCGCATGGCGATGCCGTCCAGCTTGCCCTTGAGCTGCGGCAGGACCAGGGCGGTGGCCTTGGCGGCGCCGGTGGTGGTCGGGATGATGTTCTCGGCGGCGGCACGGGCGCGGCGCAGGTCCTTGTGCGGGAAGTCCAGGATGCGCTGGTCGTTCGTGTACGCGTGCACCGTGGTCATCAGACCCTTGACGATGCCGAAGTTCTCGTCGAGGACCTTCGCCATCGGCGCCACACAGTTGGTGGTGCAGGAGGCGTTGGAGATGACGTGGTGGTTCGCCGGGTCGTACTTGTCCTGGTTGACGCCCATCACGATGGTGATGTCCTCGTCCTTGGCCGGAGCCGAGATGAGGACCTTCTTCGCGCCACCGGCGATGTGCTTCGCGGCGTCTTCCTTCTTGGTGAAGATGCCGGTCGACTCGATGACGATGTCGACACCCAGCTCGCCCCACGGGATGTCGGCCGGGTTGCGCTCGGACAGCACCTTGATGGTGTGGCCGTCGACGGTGATGGTGTCGGCGGTGTGGGAGACCTCCTGCTTGAGGCGGCCCAGGATCGTGTCGTACTTGAGCAGGTGAGCGGTGGTCGCGGTGTCACCCAGGTCGTTGACAGCCACAACCTCGATGTCCGCCCCCTGCTCCAGCAGCGCGCGGAAGTAGTTACGCCCGATGCGGCCGAAGCCGTTGATGCCTACGCGGATCGTCACGAACCGATCTCCTCGTTGGTACGCCGGCCATGCGGTGCCGGCGAGCTCTGTTTGGGATGTCCCCGACCACCACCGACCCTACCTCTCTGCGGGCCCCGGGGTGACATCGAGATGGCCCATACACGGGCAGGCGGTCCGTACCAGCCAGTAGGGGTACGGACCGCCTCGGATCGACAGCTGATTCGCCCGTATTCATGACGGAACGCGGCGGGGTTCTGACGCCGTTTTCACTCGTTCGTGAGCGGGTCGGCTCACTTGATGCGCACCCTTCACGCGCACCGTTGAGAAGGGGTCCCGCTCACCTGTCGAGCGAGTCGAACGCCTTGCGCAGCAGCGCCGCCCGGTCGGCCGCCGACGGCACCTGCTCCAGGCCGAAACCGAGCAGCACGGTGTCGTCGGTGGTGACCGCTCCGTACGTCCGGAACAGGGCCCCCGTGCGCGTCCAGTCCTTCAGCACCGCCGGGCTGCCGGGGGGCGGTCCCGCCGCCTTCCAGGCACCGAGGGACGACTCGAAGCCCTCGGTCTCCTTCGCCGTGCCGCCGACGACGAGCGAGGCGTCGTCGGCGAGGACACCGTGGCCGCCGGTGCCGGGGTCGGTGATGTAGCTGATCGAGACCTCGACGGACTTCCCCGCGTAGGCGCTCAGGTCGAAACGCACCTGCTGCCAGCCGGCGGAGCTGCCGGTGAGGCTGTACCAGGCACCGGTGGTGCCGGTCGGGGTGCAGGTGGTGCCCGTGAGCGTCAGGTAGTGCTTCAGCCACGGGTGCTCACCGATCAGGAAGCCGGCCCCGCACTCGTCCGGCACGGCCGCCTTCGTGGCCCCACCGGCCTCCGGCAGGGTCGTCCAGTCGTCCGCGCCGACGGTGTGCGCCTCGACCACCGCGTGGTCGTAGCCCCGCTCGGTGTCCCACAGCAGCCGTGTGCTCACGGCCGGCTTGTCGGCGGCGGCGACACCGGTGAGGTCGATGGTGCGGGTGAGGCGCTTGTAGGCGTCGTCGGTGTGCACGGCGGCGGCCATCGAGGCGCCCGTGTACGGCCCGTACGGGTTGACGGTGCCCGTGAAGGTGCCCGCCCCCGCGCTCTTGAACTGCGGGTAGCCGGCGGCCGGCAGCTCGTCGGAGGTGACGCCGTAGGTGCCGGCCCGGTCGAGCGGGTTGCCGGGCGCGTCACCGAGGGCGCCGGTGAAGCCGTCGAGCGCGCCGGAGCCGGTGAAACCGGTGGCCCCCTTGGTCGACGTACGGCTGTAGGCGCCCAGGTAGTACTGGCTGAAGTCGTCCGAGAGGGTGCCGTCGCCGAGGTCGACGCTGCCGCCGGCCAGCTCGCCGGCCTCGATCAGCCTGCCGCCCTCGTTCAGGTAGGCGCGCAGTTGGAGCTGGGTGGCGTTGGCGGGGCCGTTCGCGCCGGAGTAGTGCACGACGGTCCGGAAGTGCTTCAGCACGCCCAGCGCGTCGGGGGCGCCCTGCGTGGCCACGTCCCAGACGAGCGCCCGGTGCCCGGCGGCCTTCAGCGCGTCCACGTACGTCCGCGCCTGTGCGGCGGCCGTGCCCTCCTCGGCGACCACGAGGGTGTCGGCCGCCGGCCGCTTCGCGACCGTGTAGGTGAAGTGGGCGCTGGAGACCTTCTTCCCGCTCCCGGTCCTGCCGGTGAACCACACCTCGACCCTGTCGCCCGGCTCGCCGCCCCGCACCTTCGCGCGGTA
Source organism: Streptomyces sp. NPDC004658 (assembly GCF_040609555.1). Classification (NCBI taxonomy): domain Bacteria; kingdom Bacillati; phylum Actinomycetota; class Actinomycetes; order Kitasatosporales; family Streptomycetaceae; genus Streptomyces; species Streptomyces sp. NPDC004658. Next base: position 3,622 of record NZ_JBEXKG010000169.1, on the reverse strand, counting down.
CTCGTCGAAGTAGAGGTTGTCCTCACCGCCGTAGGTCTCACCGCCCCGCCAGTGCTTCAACGCCCGGTCGTGCGTACGGCCGCCGTTGACGCGGTACTTGAGCTCCTTGTCCCGGACCGCCTTGCGGACGACGACCGAGACCTCCTGGTCCGCGCCCCGGGAGTACGACGTCGGGAACGCGGCCGGGGTGAAGTCGGCGGCGCTCAGACCGACCGAGGAGGCCGGCTTGTCGGGGTGTACGGCGGTCTCGGCGACGGAGAGCGCGAACGGGACGTTCTTCGCGAACTCCTGCTGGATCAGCTTCTCGTCGTCGGGGAAGTTGAAGACCGACTGGCAGTCCTGGCTCTTCCAGGCGTCGTCCGGGTCCAGGTCCGACGCGGTCTGGCAGGTCGACATCTCCGGGGTGAACATCGCCATCCCGTTGACGTTCGACGCGTGGCCGTCCGCCTCGCCGTTGGTGGTGTACAGCTCCGAGGAGACCTGCGGGTGGTAGCCCGGGACGGCGGAGTGGCCGGGGGTGCCGGCGAGCGCCTTGTAGAGGACGTCGTCGGGGGTGGGGGTGGCCACCTGCCAGCCGACGCCGTAGAGGAGCAGCTCGGCGGCGGAGTGGTAGTTGATGCCGTACCGGAAGCCGACGCGCTTCTCGAAGGCGTCGAGGGCCTTGGTCTCGGGCTCGGACCCGGGGCTCGCGCCGCGGTAGGTCTGGCTGGTGGGGTTGGGGGACGAACCCTCGTCGTCGTAACCCCACTTGTAGGGGAAGTTGCGGTTGAGGTCGACGCCGTCACCGGTGCCGATGACGCCGTCACCGTTGACGTCCCGCAGGTTCTTGCGCCACAGGCGGGTGCCGGAGTCCTTGAAGGTGTAGTCGTAGCCGTCCGGATTGGCCGAGAGGACGAACCACAGCTCCGTCGAGTCGACGATCTCCTTGACGCGCCGGTCGGTCGTGTAGCGGTCCAGGTAGTAGTGCATCAGACGCCGGGTCATCTCCGGCGTGATCCACTCGCGCGCGTGCTGGTTCGACATGTACAGCACGGCGGGCCTGGACCCGTCCTTCGACTTCTTCGCGTTCCTGGTCAGTTTGAGCGCGAGGATGTCCTGGCCGTTGAGCGTTCTGCCGATGGACTCGACCTTGGTGAGGCCGGGGTGGGCCTGGGCGGTCCTGAGGATCTCCTCCTTGAGCCCGCCGCTTCCGCTGTACGGGCGGAACACGCCCTGGGCGGCGTTCTCCACCCTGGCCTCCGCCTTGGCCGAGAGGGCGTGCTCGGTGAGGTCGACGCCCTGCTTGCGCAAGTGCGCGGCCTGCTTTGCGGTGAGGTAGACCTCGACCTCGGTCCTGCCGCCTCCGCTCACCTGCTCACCGAGCTCGAGGCCGTCCTGGCCGGCCTTGAGCAGCAGCGGTACCTGCTGCTGGGTGACCTCGGCGCGGTAGACCTTGACCTCGTCCGGCTCGGGCGGCGCCGGACTTCCGTTCTGTGCCTGGGCGATGGGTGCGAGGCTCGCTCCGCCGATCAGAAGCGCGCCGACAGCGAGGATCGATCTCGCTCTGTGTCTCATGAACCCCCCTAGCGGTGGTCCGCCACAGCGACGAACAGGTTGCCAGGCTCATGTCACTTCATGATCGAGTCAAGAGCGCCACAAGGACACGCAAACGCCGGTACCGACCACCCGAACGGCCGTCGGCACCGGCGCCTTGACGCGGCGTCCGGTCAGCCGGCGAGGTTCTCCGCCAGCTCCTCGGTGAGGTTGGCCTCCGTGCCCGGGATGCCCAGGTCGGCGGCGCGCTTGTCGGCCATCGCCAGCAGCCGGCGGATACGGCCCGCGACCGCGTCCTTCGTCAGCGGCGGATCGGCGAGCGCGCCCAGCTCCTCCAGCGAGGCCTGCTTGTGCTCCATGCGCAGCCGCCCCGCCGCGGCCAGGTGCTCGGGCACCTCGTCGCCCAGGATCTCCAGCGCGCGCTGGACCCGGGCCCCGGCGGCCACGGCGGCACGCGCCGAGCGGCGCAGGTTGGCGTCGTCGAAGTTGGCGAGCCGGTTGGCCGTGGCCCGCACCTCGCGGCGCATCCGGCGCTCCTCCCAGGCCAGCACGGACTCATGGGCGCCCAGCCGGGTGAGCAGGGCGCCGATCGCGTCACCGTCGCGGACGACGACCCGGTCCACCCCGCGCACCTCGCGGGCCTTCGCGGCGATCGACAGTCTGCGGGCCGCGCCGACCAGCGCGAGCGCCGCCTCCGGGCCCGGGCAGGTCACCTCGAGGGAGGAGGAACGGCCGGGCTCGGTCAGCGAACCGTGCGCCAGGAAGGCTCCGCGCCAGGCCGCCTCCGCGTCGCAGGTGGCCCCCGAGACCACCTGCGGGGGCAGACCGCGGATCGGACGGCCTCTGCCGTCCACGAGGCCCGTCTGCCGGGCCAGCTGGTCACCGCCCGCCACGACCCGGACGACATACCGCGAACCGCGGCGCAGCCCGCCGGGCGCCATCACGATCAGCTCGGAACTGTGCCCGAAGATCTCCAGGATGTCCCGCTTGAGCCGGCGCGCCGCCATCGCGGTGTCCAGCTCGGCCTCGATCACGATGCGCCCGCTCACCAGGTGGAGGCCTCCGGCGAACCGCAGAACGGCGGAGACCTCCGCCTTCCTGCAGCAGGTCCGGGTGACGGGGAGCCGGGAGATCTCGTCCTTCACCGCTGCCGTCATCGCCATGGGCCGATCCTTCCATGCATCCGAAAAATACGGTCGTACGCGGCGGCCAACAGCTCCGGATCGTGCCGGGGTGATCCGTCGGTCCGGGCCACCGGGGCCAGCTCGACCGCGGCCCCCAGCCGCTTGGCGGCCTCGGTGAGCGAGTCGCGGTCGGGCACGGCGGCCTCGTCGGCCAGCACCACGTCCAGGGCGAGTTTAGGGGCGTGTCGCCCCAAAACCTCCAAATGACGCTGCGGGGAGAACCCCTCGGTTTCTCCCGGCTGCGGTGCCAGGTTCAGCGAGAGCACACGGCGTGCCTTGGTCTCGGTGAGGGCGTCCAGCAGCTCGGGGACCAGCAGGTGCGGGATGACCGAGGAGAACCAGGAGCCGGGGCCCAGCACCACCCAGTCCGCGTCCAGGACCGCCGCCACGGCCTCGGGGACGGCGGGCGGGTCGTTGGGCACGAGATGCACCGACTGCACCTCGCCGGGCGTCAGGGCCACGGTCGCCTGCCCGCGCACCGTGTCCACGTCGTCCGGGCGCTCCGGGTCATGCCCCTTGACCAGCGCCTGGAGCTCCAGCGGCACGGCCGACATGGGCAGCACACGCCCGTGCGCGCCGAGCAGCTTGCCGACCAGGTCCAGGGCCTGCACATGGTCGCCGAGCTGCTCCCACAGGGCGACGATCAGCAGGTTGCCGACCGCGTGCTCGTGCAGCTCGCCCTGGGACTGGAAGCGGTGCTGGATGACCCGGGCCCAGGTCTGGCCCCAGTCGTCGTCCCCGCACAGCGCGGCCAGCGCCTTGCGCAGGTCGCCGGGCGGCAGCACGCCCAGCTCGTCACGGAGCCGGCCGCTGGAGCCGCCGTCGTCGGCCACGGTGACGACGGCGGTGAGATCGCCGGTGATCCGGCGCAGCGCGGCGAGCGAGGCGGACAGGCCCATCCCGCC
>NZ_JBEXKG010000168.1:0-15797 GCF_040609555.1 Streptomyces sp. NPDC004658 | reverse complement strand
GCGTTCCGGCCCGGGGCGGGCTCACCGCGGCCCAGGTCCGCGGAATGACGGCCCCGGCCCCCGCCGCCGGCCTGACCCCGGCCCCCGCGACGGGCTGGCCCAACGCGCAGAGCTGGCCGAACGCGGCGGGGACGGGCCAGGCAGCCGTGTGACGCCGGCGCCGGTTCAGGAGGTCGGGCAGTCCTTCCAGGCCAAGTGGTACACCGTGCTGATGTCCCCGTCAGTCGAGTCCATCGTCATGAAGCTGACCTTGTCGGGGGTCGCGGTGCCGGCGTTGACGCGCAGTTCGGTGTTGATGTTGAAGTTGCGCAGCACACCGCAGGGTGCCCAGACCAGTTGGGCCCAGTCGGTGGAGTCGGTGGCCTGCCAGTCGTCGTTGTAGGGGCCGTTGAACGGGTGGGTCCGGGGCACGGTGTTCGAGGAGCCCTGGAAGTAGTACGACGCCTTCTGCGTGCCCGTGGCGCCCCGCTGGAGCGAGGCGAAGCCCCGGTAGTCGGCGCTGGCTATCGCGTAGGTGAAGCCCTGGGGGACGTGGACCACCAGGTTGAGCTGGCAGTTCTTGCGGAAGGCCGTGGGGTCGGAGTTGCCGCCGGCCTGGGCCAGGTAGGCGCTGTAGGTCACGGTGAAGGCCGTGTTGTCCGGCGAGACCGCCACGGCGGCCGTACCGGCGGGGCAGCCGGAGCCGTTGACCGTCGCCACATCGATGACGATCTTGTCCGGGGGCGGGTCGTCGAAGACGGAGGAGGGGCTCTGGGCGGGCAGTGCGGTGGTGAGCAGAGCGGCCACGGCGCCGCTCAGGAGGACTCCACCAGCCATGGTTTCTCCCGGTTGTCGAGTGGGGGGTGCGCCTCCCGCCGCATCCGTCCGGGACGTTCGAGCCGTTCGAGCTGTTCGAGCCGTTCAGGTTTGAAGAAGCTGTGCGTCCGTTGTGAACGGAGCGTGGAGGCGTGGGTAGCGTAGGGAGCCCCGCCCGGCGCCGGGAGAGTGAACTCCGGCCATTCACATCGGGGTTTTCACGTGAGCGCCCGGGGGGCCGGGCGCTCACACGGCGGTCGGCCGTTCACTCGCCCCGGACGCCCGTGGGCAGAAGCGTCCTCAGGGAGGTGACCGGGTGGCCGATCTCCAGGGAGCCGAGGACGCCGTCGAGGAGGGAGCCTCCGGGAACAGCGGTCGGCGGGGCGGGACGGATGGCGGCCCCGGCGGTGGGGGCGGCTGCCAGGAGGGCGGCCGTCAGGGCGGTGACACAGGCGAGTTTCTTGATCATGCCCGCCCTAACGACGGACGCCCGCAGGGGAAACCCGCCGGTGCGCCGGCCGGGGGACGGCGTGGACGGCGTTCCGCTTCACGGGTTCTCCCAGGCCGCCGGTTCCGCCGCCAGGGCGCGGACCGGCTCGGGCAGGGCGTCGGCCGCGAGGTCGGCGAGGGTGACGCCCTCCAGGATCCGGCGGACGTTGGCGCGCAGGGCGATCCACAGAGGCAGCAGGGGCTGCGCGGAGCCGGTGTAGGAGAGGCCGGTCGGGCGTTCGCCGCGTACCGACACGATCGGGCCGTCGACCGCCCGGATGACGTCGGCCACGGTGATCGAGGCCGCGTCCCGGGCCAGCCGGTAGCCGCCGCCCCCGCCGCGCCGGCTGTCGACGATCCCGGCCCGCCGCAGGTCGCCGAGGATGCCTTCCAGAAACTTGTGCGGGATCTCCTGCGCGGCGGCGATTTCCTCTGCCTTCACCGGGCCGTTACCCTGCCGTACGGCCAGCTCCAGTACCGCCCGTACCGCGTAATCCGCGCGTGCCGAGATCCTCATGGGTCCATTGTGGGGCGCGTCCGTGGGGAGAATGGCCGCACCGCGCCCCCGTAAGATCGCCCGGGAGGATCCACCTTGGCGCTCAGCAGACGTACCTTCAGTGCCCTGGCCGGCTCCGCCGCGCTCGGTCTCGCCCTGGGCGGCAGCGGTGGCCCCGGGGCACCCTCCGCGTACGCCGGGAGCAGTGCGCCGACCGGCCCGGCACCGCTGCCTCCGAGCGCCGACGGCGAGCGGCACACCATCGGGTACGACCGGTACTCGCTGCTCGTGGACGGGCGGCGGCTGGTGGTGTGGTCCGGCGAGATGCATCCGTTCCGGCTGCCGAGCCCGTCCCTGTGGCGGGACGTGCTGCAGAAGATGCGGGCGCACGGGTACAACGCGGTGAGCGTCTACGTGGCGTGGAACTACCACTCCCCCGCGCCCGGCGAGTACGACTTCAGCGGCGTCCGGGACCTCGACCTGTTCCTGCGGACGGCCGCCGAGACCGGGCTGTACGTCATCCTGCGGCCCGGGCCGTACATCAACGCCGAGGTGGACGGCGGCGGCTTCCCCGGGTGGCTGACCGCGACCAGGGGCAGGGCCCGGACCGACGACCCGGCCTATCTGGCGCACGTGGACGAGTGGCTGACCCGGGTGAACCGGATCGCCCGCCGGCATCTGTTCACCCAGGGCACCGGCACGATCCTGCTGTACCAGATCGAGAACGAGTACGACGCCCATGTGGACGAGGCCACCGGGCGGAACTACATGTCCCATCTGTACCGCAAGGTGCGGGGCGACGGGATCGACGTCCCGTTGTTCCACAACGACAAGGGGCGGAACGGGTACTGGGTGCCGGGGTCGTTCGACACCGGTGGGGAGAGGGGCGGCTGGCTGTACGGGTTCGACGGGTATCCGTCGCCGTCCCAGACCCCGCCGGACTGGGGGCACTACGGGCCCGGCGGGGCGAAGGGCGGGGCCACCGCCTCCCCCACCACGCCCGGGTTCGTTCCCGAGTTCGGGGGCGGCTGGTTCGACCCGTGGGGCGGGGCCTGGTTCGACGGCAAGGGCTACGCCGAGTCGCGGCGCACCCGGGACGCCGCGTACGAGCGGCGCTTCTATCTGACCAACCTCGCCAACGGAATCACCCTGCACAACGTGTACATGACGTTCGGTGGGACGTCGTGGGGCTGGCTGCCCGCGCCGGTCGTCTACACGTCGTACGACTACGGCGCCGCCATCGACGAGGGCCGCAACGTCACCGACAAGATCGCGCCGATGCACCAGCTCGGCCATCTGCTCCAGCGCGTTCCCGACTTCGCCAAGCTGGACCGGGCGGCGGACGTGACTGCCGACGGGCTGAAGGTCTACCACCTGACCAACCCGGACACCGGCACCCACGTGTACGTCGTCCGCAACGACGGCACCGACCCGGTCACCACCGACCTGCCGACCGACGCCGGCGAGCTGCCGGTCACCGTGCCCGGCAAGGACGCCAAGCTGCTCGCCACCGGGCTGCCGCTCGGCAAGCGGACCCTGAAGTACGCCACCGCCACCCCCATGACCGTCCTGACGGCGGGCCGGCAGGACATCGCCGTGTTCGCCGGGCGGCGCGGAGAGATGGCCCAGCTGGTGCTGAAGTGCCCGCAAGAGCCCTCCGTGCAGCGGCTGGACCCGGAGGCCGGCTGGGCCTACGACCGGAACGAACTCCATGTGAACGCGCCCCTCGGCCAGGGCGGGCTGACCCGGGTGCTGGTGCAGAAGGGCGAGACGGACACCCCGCTGCTGCTGCTCTTCGCCGACGACGCCACCGCCGTACGCCTCTTCCCGTACGACACCCCGTCCGGGACCCTCCTCGTCTACGGCCCGGCGCTGCTGCGGCACGCGGAGCTGCGCGGCTCCGAGGTCCACCTGACCGGTGACGTCACCGAGCGGACGGGCATGGAGGTGTGGGGTCCGCGCGGGATCGACACCGTGGTCTGGAACGGGCAGCGGCTGCCCACCCGGGTCACGCTCTCCGGCAGCCTGCTGACCACCGGGATGCTGCCGGACACGCCGGTGGTACGGCTGCCGGAGCTGGGCGGCTGGCGGATGCGGACGGAGAACCCGGAGGCGGGCCCGAGCTTCGACGACTCGTCGTGGAAGGCGGCCGACAAGACCTCCTCGTACAGCACCACGGCCGTCCCGGACGGACAGCCGGTCCTCTTCGCCGACGACTACGGCTTCCACTACGGGGACGTCTGGTACCGGGGCACCGTCACCGACACCACCGGTGTGGAGGAGGTCTCGCTCGCGTACAGCACCGGCACCCAGGGCCTGCTGATGGCCTGGCTGGACGGCGAGCCGCTGGGCACGCACCGGATGCCGGTGCCGGACAAGAACGTGACCATCCGCAAGGGCAGCTGGGCGGAGACGGCCGTCTTCCCGGTGCGCGAGCGGCTGCGCTCCCCCGGCCGGCACGTGCTGTCGGTCCTCGTCCGGCGCATGCAGCACGACCAGGACGGCAAGGCGCTCGACACCCACAAGGCGGCGCGGGGCCTGACGGCGGTCACGTTCAAGGGGGCGTCGCCGAAGGTGCGGTGGCGCATCCAGGGCGCGGGCGCGCCCGATCCGGTGCGCGGGCCGATGAACAACGGCGGCCTGTACGGCGAGCGGGAGGGCTGGCACCTGCCCGGCTTCCGGGACCGGGACTGGGAGAAGGTGACGTTCCCGCGTGCGGCGCGGTACCAGGGGGTGACCTGGTACCGGACCACGTTCCGGCTGTCGGTGCCGGCCGACGTCGACGCGTCGGTCGGCCTCACCCTGGACGACGACCCGTACCGCGCCTACCGCGCCCAGATCTTCCTCAACGGCTGGAACCTGGGCCAGTACATCAACAACGTCGGCCCGCAGCACACCTTCGTCCTGCCGAACGGCATCCTGCGCACCCGGGGCACCAACACCCTCGCGCTGGCGGTCCTCTCGGAGTTCACCACGCTGTCGGGCCCCGGGTCGGTGCGGCTGACGCTGCTCGGCAGGGCGACGGGCGGCGTGCCGGTCAAGCCGGTCTGATCACTTCATGGAACTCCTCCGGGTCACTTGAAAGTGGCGGCAGCGTCAAGGGCACGGCCTCCTGCTACTGGCCGGCCCTTCGAAGCGTTCCGCGGCAATGGGTCGCACACAAGCTCACAGATGGTTCCTCGTTGAACGACGGTCGCCGGATCGCATGACGCGGACACATCCAGCGCGTACGCTCGGACCAGCCGCAACCGTCGGTGGGAAGGGAGACAGATGAGCTTCGGGGGCGCGCGGGAGCAGGCGGCACGCCTGGCCTCACGACTGCGACGCTCCCGCTCCGGTCCGGCCCGCCTGCGGCGCTCCGGCTCCGGCTCGGCCATGCGCGCCCTGGCCGGCGACCTCGCCGCCGCCGTCCGCGCCCGGCCCGAACCGCCCGACGGCATACGGGCCTTGTGCCGGGCGCTGTGCGAGGAGATGAGCGCGCTGCGCGGCGGACGGCCGGTGGAACTGCGCTTCGAACGGTTTCCGGACGAGATAGAAGTCACCGGCCTGTGGGTCGAGTTCGCCGACTTCGACCTGGTCATCGTGGAGGAGCGGGCCGAGGCCGTGCAGCAGCTGGTCATCCTCGGGCACGAGCTGTGGCATCTGCACGCCGGGCACCGGCACCACCACCTCGCCGGGGCCGCCGCCGCCCGGGCCCTCACCGACACACCCGGCTTGCGGGAGGCGGCCCTCACCGTGGCCGCCCGCGACGGCTCCCGGGAGACCGACGAGGCCGAGGCGGACGACTTCGGGCACCGCCTGGCCACCCTGTTCCGGGGCCACCTCAGCGGGACCGGCGGCACCGAGCTGGATCCGGTGCAGCGTTCGCTCGGATACCGAGGACGGGGAGGAACGGCCCGGTGACCCCGCTGGCGCTGAACCCCTCGGCATTCCTCAGCGAGCTGTACATCTCCTTCTGGATCCCCACGGCCGTGCTCACCGCCGCCCTGGTCATCAAGCTGCCCACCATCATCCGGCTGTGGCGGGACCCGCTGCTGCGCGCGGTCGGCGGACTGCTGCTGCTCGCCTGCGCGGTGTTCGTGTTCTGCACGCCGTCCACCATCGCCTGGGTCAACCGGCTGACCGGCGTGCCCAACATCTCGGCGCCCTGGTGCTATTCGCTGATCACCGCGTTCTGCGGCTCCTGCCTGCTGCTCATCATCACCTGGCGCAACGGCCTGTCCGACCGCTCGGCCGCCACCCGCCGCGCGATGCGCTGGGTGATCTCGGTGTACTCGGGGGTGATCGTCGCCCTGTGGGTGCTGTTCCTGCTCGCCGACGCCCCCGAGGAGCGGCTGCGCGACCTGGACACCCACTACGCCACCACCCCGTTCATGCGCGAGGAGATCCTGCTCTACCTCGTCGCGCACGCCGTGGCCTGCCTCATCACGTCCCGGCTCATCTGGAACTGGGTGCGCACGGAGGGCCTGGACGCCTGGCTGCGCTGGGGCCTGAAACTGCTGGGCGCCGGCTACGTGCTGAACCTGATCTTCGACGCGGTGAAGCTGATCGCCGTCGTCGCCCGCTGGTTCGGACAGGACCTGGACTGGCTGAGCACCAATCTGGCCCCGCCCGTGGCCGCGCTCTCCGCCATCCTCATCGCCGTCGGCTTCATCCTGCCGCACGCCGGCCAGTACCTGCACGACCGCTGGCGGGTCCGGCTCGCCCACCGCGAACTGCGGCCCCTGTACCAGCTGATGCGCACCGCGAGCGGCGAGGGCGTGCCGTTCGTGCTGCGCGCCACCCCCGAACTCCGGCTCACCCGGCGCGAGACGTTCATCCGGGACGTGCTGCTGCCGCTGGCCCGGCACATCGACACCTGTCTCGGCCGGCGCGCGTACGACGCCGCGCTCGGTCTCGGCCACCCGCCCGAGCGGGCCCGCGCGCTGGCGGCGGCGGTGAGCATCCTCGACGCGATCGAGACCAGGGCCCGTACGCCGGAGCCGCCCGAGCCGGCCGACGGTCCGGACACCACGAACCTGCTCCAGGAGATCGGGGCCGTCTCCCGGGCCCTGCGCCGTCCCGACGACATCGCGGCGGTGCGCGCGCGTGCGGCCGTCCCGGCAGAGAGCGTTGCCGTTCATGACTGAGCACAGACCCACCGCCGTCGTCCTCGGCGGCTCCCTCGCCGGTCTGCTCGCGGCCCGCGCCCTGGCGGCCGGGGGCGCCCGGGTCACGGTGGTCGAGCGGGACGCGCTGCCCGACGGGCCCGCGCCGCGCAAGGGGCTGCCGCAGGCCCGGCATGTGCACCAGCTGTGGTCGGGCGGGGCGCGGGCGCTGGAGGAACTGCTGCCCGGGGCGATCGGGCGGTTGCGCGCGGCCGGGGTGAGCCGGGTGCCGATCACCACGGACATGGTGGCGCTGTCCCCGTACGGCTGGTACCGGCGCTGGGCCGAGTCCGCGTTCATGCTGCCCGCGAGCCGGGACCTGCTGGACTGGGTGGTACGGCGGCTGGTGCTGGCCGACGGGCGGGTCGAACTGGTGGAGCGGGCCGAGGCGACGGGGCTCACCGGCACGGGCGGCGCGGTGACGGGGGTACGCGTCCGCGCCCACGACAGCGCCGAGCGGACGCTCACTGCCGACCTGGTCGTCGACGCGACCGGGCGCGGCTCGCGGGCGGCGGGGTGGCTGACCGGGCTGGGGCTGCCCGCCGTCGAACGGCGGGAGGTCGACTCCGGGCTGGTGTACGCCAGCCGGCTGTACCGGGCGCCGGAGGCGGCGCGGGCCGGCTTCCCGGTCGTCAACATCGAGCCCGATCCGCGGGGAGCGGGGACCGGGCGCGGGGGCGTGCTGATGCCGGTGGAGGACGGCCGGTGGATCGTCACGCTGTTCGGGGGCCGCGGCGACGCACCGCCCTCCTCCCCCGGGGATTTCGAGCGCCACGCCCGGGAGGGGCTGCGGCATCCGCTGATCGGGGAACTGCTGGGCGGGGGCGCGGAGCCGCTCGGCGGGGTCGCGGTCACGCGTACGACGGCGAACCGGCGTCGGTTCTTCGAGCGGATGCCGGTGTGGCCGGAGAACTTCGTGGTCGTCGGGGACGCGGTGTGCGCGCTGAACCCGGTGTACGGGCACGGCATGGCGGTGGCCGCGCGGTCCGCGCTGGCTCTGCGGGACGTGGTGGGGCAGCGGGGGCTGGGGCGCCGGGGGCTGGCCCGGGAGGCGCAGAAGGCGGTCGGGCGGACGGTCCGGGCGGCCTGGGATCTCGCCGTCGGGGCGGACGTGTTCTACCCCGGTGCGACCGAGGAAGGGCCGACGCTGCGGGACCGGGTGCTGGCCGCGTACGTCGGCCGCCTGCTGCGGACCGCCACGGGCAACGGGCGCGTGGCCCGGCGGGTGACGGACGTGACGGCGCTGGAGCGGGGGGCGCAGGCGCTGCTGGCGCCGAGTGTGGTGCTGGCGGCGGTGGCGGGGCCGCTGAAGCCGGCGCTCGCGGCTCCGCCGTTGACGTGGGAGGAGCGGAGGGCTGCGGGGTTGTAGGGCGCGGGGGGGTTGGGGCTGGGGGTTGGGGCTGGGGGTTGCTGATCTTGCCCCCTCCCTCCGGCCGGGCTCGGGCCTGTGCGGGGGCGGTGTGGGGCGGCCCATGTCCGACGCCGGCCGCCGGTCCGTCGTGGCTGGGCGCGCAGTTCCCCGCGCCCCTGGGGAACTGCGCGTCCGTCGGTTGTCGGGTGCCGTGGCTGTGCGGGGGGCTCAGCCCTTGAACGCCGGCTGGGGGAGGCCCTTTCCGGCGCCGGGTACCACGAGCAGGGAGCCCGACAGGGGGTCGGAAGGCGGCAGGCCCGTGCGGGCTGTCGTGATGTAGAGGTCGGTCAGGGCGGCGCCGCCGAACGCGCAGGCCGTGGTGCGGGGGGCCGGCAGGGTGATCACCCGGTCCAGCTCGCCGGCAGGCGTGTAACGGCGGACCGCTCCCCCGTCCCACAGCGCCACCCACACGCAGCCCTCCGCGTCGACGGTCAGCCCGTCCGGGAAGCCCGCGCCCTCCTCGATCTCCACCAGCGGGCGGCGATCGCGGATGCCGTCCTCGTCGTGGGTGAAGACGTCGACGCGCCGGGTGGGGGTGTCGACGTAGTACATCAGGCGGCCGTCGGGGCTCCATCCCGTGCCGTTGCTGATCGTGACGTCCGGCAGGACGGTGCGCACGGCGCCGTCTCCCGTCAGCCGGGACAGCGTGCCGCCGCCGGGCGCCTCGTCGTACCGCATCGTGCCCGCCCACAGCGACCCGTCGGGCGCCACCGCGGCGTCGTTCCCGCGGCGCCCCGCGACCGGCTCGTGGTGCAGCCAGCGGAACGTGTCGTCGGGGTCCAGCAGGCCCACGCCGTCCCGCAGGTTGAGCACCAGCCCGCCGCCCGCGCGGGGCTTGGCCGCGCCGACGTGCTGCGGCGTCGTACGGCTCGTGCGCCGGCCGGAGGAGGGGTCGTAGGTGTGCAGCCGCATGCCCAGGATGTCCAGCCAGATCAGCCGGCCCGTCGCCGGGTCCCAGGTGGGACCCTCGCCGAGGGTGGCCTCCGCCCGCACCGCGACCTCGTACGCCGTCATGCCGCGCTCCGGTGGCCGAGCCGCTCCGACAGTTCCGCCGCGCCCTTGGCGGCCAGCTGCTCCAGCTCGGCCCGGCGCTCGTCGCTCCAGCGGATCATCGGGACGGAGATGGACAGCGCGGCGACGACCTGGCCGGTGCGGTCGCGGACCGGCGCGGCCACGCAGGAGACGTCCGGGTTGGACTCGCGGTTCTCCACGGCGATCCCGCGCTGCCGGATGTCCGCGAGGACCTCGCGCAGGACGGCCGGGTCGGTGATGCTGTTCGGGGTCATCCCGGCCAGTTCGGTGCCGTCGGGGATCCGCGCGGCCAGCTCGGGCTCGGGCAGCGAGGCCAGCAGCATCTTGCCGACGGAGGTGCAGTGGGCGGGCAGCCGGCGGCCGGCGGCGGAGACCATGCGCACCGCGTGCGTGGAGTCCACCTTGGCGATGTAGATGACGTCGGTGCCCTCCAGGATGGCGACGTGCACCGTCTCGTCGCAGGTCTCGGCGACGGAGCGGGCCACCTGCTGGCCCTCGGCGGCGAGGTCGAGCTGCTCGGCGTAGCGGCTGCCGAGCTGGTACGGGCGTACGCCGAGCCGGTACCGTCCGGGCTGCCCGGGCACCGGCACGATGTACGACCGCGCGGCGAGCGTGGTGACCAGCTCGTGCACCGTGGTGCGGGGCAGCTGGAGCTTGCGCACGATGTCGGGGGCGGAGAGCGTCCCGTCCCCGTCGAGGAACAGCTCAAGAATGTCGAGAGCCCGGGTCACGGCAGGCACGAGGCGTCCCACGTCCGGCCCCCTCCCTTGGGTGTTGGCGCCTGTGTCGGCGATATCGGCGGTCGAGACGCACCAGGCGTTCGAGATATCAACAGGCGATCGGCATGACGAACACAGGCTAATCACGCAGGGGTGCCCGGGCAATGGGTCGGGAGGGCACCCGTGGTCGAGGGCACCATGGCACCATGGATCTCGACTTCCAGCTGGTCCTGCTGCGCCGCATGGCCGACCACAACCCGGATCTCGTCGAGGACGCCCGGCGGCGGCTGGGCGCCTCGGTCGCGGACATGCGGGAGGCCAACAAGCGGTGGCAGGCCATGGTCCGCTCGCCCCGTTCGCGGGGGGCCGCCGCCCGTTACCGCGCCGTCCTCGGCGCACCGGAGTCCGTCGTGCCCCGCCGGCTCGGCGACGTCGACTGCGAGGCCCGGCGGTGGGCCCTGCCGCTCTGGCCCGCCCTGCGTTTCGAGGTGCTCGTCGGGCCCGACGGCGGGGTCTGGAACGAGTGGCTGGTCCGGGCGCCGGGCGCGCCGGCGCCGCAGCTGCGCACGCTGGAGGATCTGCGCCCCTGGTCCTGCACGGTGGACGAGGCCGCCCGCGCCTTCGCCCCGGCCCGTCCGCTGGAGGGCACCGCGCCCACCCGGTGGGGGCTGGCCCTCACCGCCCCCGACCGTGACGGCGTACGGCGGCAGGTGGTCGCGGAGTTCACCTGGGGGCTGCTCCAGCGCACGGCCGTCCTCGCCTGAGCGCGAGCCGGAGAGCACCGGAAGCGACGGCAGGCGGCTCTGCCGGGGCGTTTTTCTACCCGTTCGCCCCCTGCTCGCACAGCGGGCCGGCCGGCTGACCGGCCGACTCGCCCGCCGCGAGGATCGCCGCCGTCACGCGCGGCACCGAGTCCGGGTGCAGCCACAGGAACAAGTTCGGCTCCACGAGCTCCAGTTCCATCAGGCGGGGCTCACCGTCCTCGCCGTCCACCAGGTCCACGCGCGCGTACAGCAGTCCGGGCGCTCCGGGCACGGCAGCCAACGCCTGCTCGGCGACGGCGAGTTCGGCGTCCGTGGGCTGCCAGCGCTCCAGGTCGGGGTGGGCCACCTTGTCGGCGTCGTACGGGGTCCCGGGGGAGAGCACGGCGCCCTTGCGGCTGGCGTGCAGCAGCCGCCCGCCGAAGAACTGCAGCGCCCGCTCACCGCGCACGTCGATGCCCGGCATGTACGGCTGCACCATCGCCGTGAAGCCCTCCGCGTGCATCCGCGCGAGGTGCCGTACCGCCGTGTCGTGCTCGGCGGGCGTGTAGCGGGCGGCGAAGCGGGCGCCCGCGCCCGAGGTCGGCTTGATCACGAACTCGTGCCCGGCCGGCAGGCCGGCCGGCTCGCCGGGGGCCAGGTAGCGGGTGGGGACGGTGGGCACGCCGGCCGCCGCCAGCTCACCCAGGTAGCGCTTGTCGGCGTTCCAGCGCACCACGGGGGCCGGGTTGGCCAGCCGGGTCAGGGCGCCGACCCGGTCCACCCAGGCGGCGAACTCCGCGGCCCGCCAGCTGTAGTCCCAGGTCGAGCGGATGACGACGAGGTCGTACCCGCCCCAGTCCACGGCCGGGTCGTCCCAGTGCCGGGCCTCCGCCTCGGCACCGGCGTCCGCGAGCGCCCGCACCAGGACCGGCAGGTCCGCGTCCCTGCTCGGCTGCGCGCCGGGGTCGTAGGTGGCGAGGGCTATGCGGGGCACGGTGGACTCCCTGTCGTACGCGGGTTCGACGGTCGGTGCGGCTGCGAGGCTAACAAGCGCCACGGGAACCGGGACAGGCCCGTTGACCTTCCCCTTCGGTCAAGCCCCAGCATCGGTGGCGGACGACGAGACGCGCGAGGTGCGCATGGAACTGCTGACCATCGGGGCGTTCGCGAAGGCGAGCCGGCTGTCGCCGAAGGCCCTGCGCCTGTACGACGAGCTGGACTTGCTGCGGCCCGCCCGGGTCGACCCGGACACCGGTTACCGCTACTACGCCCTCGCCCAGCTGGAACGGGCCCGGCTCGTGGCCTGGCTGCGCCGCCTGGGCATGCCCCTGGCGGAGATCCGGGCGGTGTGCGCCCTGGACGCGGCGGGCGCGGCCCGGGAGATCCGGGCCTACTGGGCGCGGGTGGAGGCGGAGACGGCGGTACGGCGGGATCTCGCCGCGTTCCTCGTCGACCAGCTGACCGGCGAGTCGAGAAGGGACCACACCACCATGCTGGAACTGCGATACGCGGCCCGTTCGGACCGCGGGCACGTCCGCCCGGCCAACCAGGACACGGTCTACGCGGGCCGCAGGCTGCTCGCCGTCGCCGACGGCTGCGGCCCGGCGGGGGCGCCCGCCGGCCAGGCCGCGGTGGCGGCACTGAGGTTCCTGGACGAGGAGGAGGAACTGGCCGCGGGCAGTGTGCTGAACCTGCTGGAGGAGGCGGTGCGCGGGGCGAACGAGGCCGTACGGGACCTCGCGCGGGCCGGGGCGGAGGACGGCGAGGAGAGCGGGACCACGCTGACCGCGCTGCTGTGGACGGGGTCGAAGCTGGCCCTCGTGCACATCGGGGACTCGCGGGCCTATCTGCTGCGCGGCGGCGAGCTGTTCCGCATCACCCACGACCACAGCGTGGTCCAGTCGCTGATCGACGAGGGACGGCTGTCGGAGGAGGAGGCCGAGTCCCATCCGCAGCGGATGCTGCTGCTGAAGGCGCTGGGCACCTTCGGTGCGCCGCCGGTGCCGGATCTGCGGGTGCGGGAGGCCCGCGACGGGGACCGGTACCTGGTGTGCTCGGACGGGCTGACGCGGGTCGTCCCGGACGCGCTGATCAAGCGGCTGCTGGCCGCCGGGTCCGACCCGGAGGCCGTCGTGGGCTCCCTGATCGGCGCGGCCAACGCGGCGGGCGGTCCGGACAACGTCAGCTGTGTCGTCGCGGATGTGGTGGGATCCGCCCGCCCGTCCGTCCCCGTCGGCTAGAACGGTCGTATGGCACAGGACGGCACCGACGCGTACACCGGTGCGGACGGGCTGCCGCCGCTCGTGCGGCACGCCCTGGCCGCCGCCCGCGCGCACGGCTTCCCCTTCTCCTGCCGGCCCGAACAGGGACGCCTGCTGCACACGCTGGCGGGCGGCGCCCCGCTCCGGATCGGCGAGACCGGTACCGGGCTGGGCGTCGGCCTGGCCTGGCTCGCGTCGGGGGCCGCCCCCGGGGTACGGCTGGTCAGCGTCGAGCGGGAGCCGGAGCGGGCGCGGCGCGCCGCCGAGGTCTTCGCCGGCCGTCCCGAGGTCAGCGTGCTCACCGGCGACTGGCGGCGGATCGAGGAGTACGGCCCGTTCGACCTGCTCGTCCTCGACGGGGGCGGGCAGGGCAAGGCGCCCGGGGACGCGCCCGCCGACGTGGAGCGGCTGCTGGCGCCCGGCGGGACGGTCGTCGTGGACGACTTCACGCCCTCCGCAGGATGGCCGCCGCTGCACGAGGGCCGGGTCGACCGGGCCCGGCTGCACTGGCTGGAGCATCCCGCGCTGCGGGCGGTCGAGCTGCGGCTCGCGGCCGATCTGAGCGCGGTCGTCGGGACGCGGGTCCTGGTGTAGGAAGGGTGCTGTCGTCCCCGGCAGTCGGCACGGCCGACAGTGCAGTCGGCACCGCCCGACAGTAAGGAGTGCGCCGCGTGTCCTCCCTCTTCCCCGCCCTGACGGACGGTCCGGGCGAGCGCAGCGAGACGGGGGTCCCCCCGGACGACGTCCGGGGGAGGGTCGCCCTGCGGTTCGGGCCACGGACCGTGACGTACGGCGGGCTGGCGGGCGCCGCGGGTGCCCTCGCCGCGCGGATCGAGGGCTCCGGGCGGGTCGCGGTGTGGGCCACCCCGGAGCTGGAGACCGCCGTCGCGGTGACCGGTGCGCTGCTCGCCGGGGTGGCGGCGGTGCCGCTCAACCCGAAATCGGGCGAGAAGGAACTGGCGCACATCCTGTCCGACAGCGCGCCGTCGCTCGTGCTCGCCGCGCCCGGCGCGGAACTGCCGCCGGTCTTCGGTGACCTGACGCGGATCGACGTGGACGCGTCCGCCACCGGTGCCGTGCCCGAGGAGCGGGCCTCGGACGGCGACCCGGCGCTGATCGTCTACACCTCCGGCACCACCGGCCCGCCCAAGGGCGCGGTCCTCCCCCGCCGCGCCCTCGCCGCCACCCTGGACGCGCTCGCCGACGCCTGGCGGTGGACCGGCGACGACGTACTGGTGCACGGGCTGCCGCTGTTCCACGTGCACGGGCTGGTGCTCGGCGTCCTGGGCCCGCTGCGGCGCGGCGGCGCGGTGCGGCACCTGGGGCGGTTCTCCCCCGAGGGCGTGGCCCGGGAACTGAACGCCGGCGCGACCATGGTGTTCGGGGTGCCGACGATGTACCACCGGATCGCGGAGGCGCTGCCCGGCGACCCGGAGCTGGCGAGGGCGCTCGCCGGGGCCCGGCTGCTGGTCTCGGGCTCGGCCGCGCTGCCGGTCCACGACCACGAGCGGATCGCGGCGGCGACGGGACGCCGGGTCATCGAGCGGTACGGCATGACCGAGACCCTCATGAACACCAGCGTGCGGGCCGACGGGGAGGCCCGGGCCGGGACGGTGGGGGTGCCGCTGCCGGGCGTGGAGCTGCGGCTGGTGGAGGAGGACGGCACGGAGATCACCGCGTACGACGGGGAGAGCGTCGGGGAGATCCAGGTGCGCGGCCCGAACCTGTTCACCGAGTACCTCAACCGGCCCGACGCCACCGCCGCCGCGTTCACCGCCGACGGCTGGTTCCGCACCGGGGACATGGCCGTGCGCGAGCCCGACGGCTACGTCCGCATCGTCGGCCGCAAGGCCACCGACCTGATCAAGAGCGGCGGGTACAAGATCGGGGCCGGTGAGATCGAGAACGCGCTGCTCGAGCACCCGGGGGTGCGGGAGGCGGCGGTCACCGGGGAGCCGGACGCCGACCTGGGCGAGCGCATCGTGGCCTGGATCGTCCCGGCGGACCCGGACACCCCGCCGGGGGCCGGGGAGTTGGCGGACCACGTGGCGCGGCGGCTGGCCCCGCACAAGCGCCCCCGGGTCGTCCGCTACCTGGACGCGCTCCCCCGCAACGACATGGGGAAGATCATGAAGCGGGCGCTGGCGGATGCCTGAGCGGCTCTCGGCACGGGAGCTGCTCGCGCGGGTCGCGGACGCGGACAGCTTCCGCGAACTTCCGGCTCCGGCACGGGAGTCGGAGCGGGACGACGGCCCCCTCGGCTGGCAGGGCTACGACGCCTCGCGTGCCCGTGCCGCCGCCCGCACCGGCGAGCGGGAGTCGGTCGTCTGCGGCACCGCGCGCATCGGGGGCACCCGCGCCGTCCTGATCGCCTTCGAGTTCGGCTTCCTGGGCGGCTCGCTGGGCGAGCGCACCGGGGACCGGCTGGAGGCGGCGTACACCCATGCCCGCGCACACCGGCTGCCCGTCGTGCCGTTGATCGCGACCGGGGGCAGCCGGATGCAGGAGGGCATGCTCGCGCTCACCCAGCTCCAGCGGGTGGCCCGGCAGTCCGCGCTCACCCGCGAGGCCGGTCTGCCCCAGATCGCGGTCCTGCGGGACCCGACGACCGGCGGCGGCTGGGCCACCCTCGGCGCGGGCGCGGACATCGTCCTCGCCCTCCCCGGCGCCCAGGTCGGCTTCGCCGGCTCCCGGGTCCGGCCGC
>NZ_JBEXKG010000167.1:0-15817 GCF_040609555.1 Streptomyces sp. NPDC004658 | reverse complement strand
CGGGGCGGGCGGTGGCGGCGGCCCGCATGCCCCGCCGGCTGAGGGCGCGGAAGCGCAGCAGGTCGACCTCGTCGGCCGCCGCCTCCAGCAGTTAGCCTCCGGTACGGCCCAGCAGGTGCCGCCCGGGGGCGCGCGGGGGCAGGCCGGGCTCCAGCAGCTTGCGCAGCGCGCCGACGTGGCGCCGTACGGCGTTCGGCGCGCTGGCGGGCGGCCCGTCCGGCCACAGGACGTCGATGATCGTGCTCATCCGCACGGGCCGGCCCGGCCGCACCAGGAGCACGCCGAGCAGGGCCCGTGCCTGCGGATACCCGAGATCCAGCTCGCTCCGCGCGCGCAGCACCCGCAGCGGGCCGAGCACCTGGAAGCTCACCACCCCGAGCCGCGGTACGTCACCGAGCCCGTCGGGCACGCGCACCACCCCGTCCTCCGGTCAGCCGACGCGGGCCGCGATGGTTCGCGCGCACATCAGGGACTCGGTGTGGGTGGTGTCCACCTCCAGGTCGTAGGACACCCCGTGGTGCACGACGCCGGCCTGGGCCGCCGCCATGCCGGGGGTCCGGTCTCCCCGGGCGGTCTCCCGCGCGGCGGCGACCTCGGCGTCGCACCGCACGCCCACCCACAGCACGTCCAGTCCGGCGAGGGCCTTCCGCCACCGCTGCTGGGAGGCCGCTCCGCCGAGGAAGACGTCGTCCACGACGATCCTGGCGCCCGCGCGGGCCGTCGCCGCGACCCCTTCCATCCAGGCCGCCTCCAACGACCGGAAACCCGCGCCGACCCGCACCTCGCCGTCCGCGGCGAACTCGATCCCGCCGTCCGCCGCGTCCTGGAGTCGCGGGGGCAGCGCGTCGACCAGCGAGTCGATGCCGAACACCAGCCAGGGGTCGGGCAGTACGGCTTGCAGGCACCGCGCGATCCCGGACTTGCCCGCGCTGGAACCACCGTTGAGAAGGATCACCTGAGTCGTCACCGTGCCACCCTACGGAGCCGTCCCCACCGGCGGACAACCCCGTTTCCCCCGGGCCCCGGACACCGTCACCCCGTGTCGGACCGGTCGTCCCATCCGGCGAGCCGTTCCCGGACCCGTTCCGCGTCCGGATGACCGAGCCGGGTGAGCAGGGCGAGCGCCTGCTCCCAGGCGGCCCGCGCGCCCTCCCGGTCACCGGTGGCCAGGTGCGTGTCGCCCAGGCGGGTCAGCGTGTCCGCCTCCGGGTACGGCACACCGAGCGCCCGGTACAGCGTCAGCGCGTTGCGGTAGCCGAGCAGGGCGTGCGGATGCCGGCCGAGGCGGTGGTAGGCGTAGGCGATGCTGTCCCAGGTCGCCGCCTGGCCGTACCGGTCGCCCAGGTCCTGGAGCAGGGCCAGGGCCTCGAAGCAGCGCGCCAGGGCCGGCCGGTACTCGCCGCGCAGCGCGTGGTACCAGCCGACGGAGTTCAGGACGCTGGCCTGCGCGGGACGGTGTCCGGCGGCGCGGAACAGCTCCAGGGCGAGCTGGTTGTGCCGCAGGGCGCCCGCCAGGTCGCCCTCCTGCTCACACGCCCAGCCCAGACTGCGGTGGGTGCCCGCCCGGCCGACGGTGTCGCCGGCGAGGGTGAACAGCGCGAGTGCCCGGTCCAGGTGGGCCCGGCTCTCGTCGGACAGGCCCAGCCTGCCCTTCGCACGGGCGAGGCCGCGCAGGGCGCGTGCCTCCAGGGCGGGGTCGGCGAGCCGCAGCGCGGCGTCCAGCGCGGTGCGCTGGGCGGCCAGCCCGTCGTGCCAGTGGCCGCGCCGCTCGAAGTACGGCTCCAGGGACCAGGCCAGCAGGCACGCGTACCGGTCGTGGCCGGACGAGGCCGCCGCCCGGACGACGGCCGGCAGCGCCGCGTGCTCGGCGGTGAGCCAGGCGAGGGCCGCGCTGTCGTCGGCGAACGGCACGGCCCGCGTGTCCTGCGGCGCGGGCGGCAGCGGCGGCACGTCCCCGCTGGGGTCGAGCAGTGCGCCGGCGGCGTGGGCGTGCTCCACGTAGTGCCGGAACATCCGGTCCAGCGCCTCCTGCCGCTCGGTCCCGGTGTGCTGCTTCGCGAGGAGGTCACCGGCGTGGGCGCGCAGCAGGTCGTGGAAGCCGTAGCGGCCGGGCGCCGGTTCGGTGACGAGATGGACGGCGGCGAGTTCGCCGAGCAGCGAACGCGCCCGGCGCGGCGGCAGCCCGGCGAGCGCGGCGGCGGTGGCCGCGGACACGGCCGGGCCGGGGTGCAGGGCCAGCAGCCGGAACAGCCGGGCGGCGGCGGGCGACACGGCCCGGGTGGACCAGGAGAAGACGGTGGCGAGGTCCACGGGGGTGCCGGTTCGGGTGAACGCGTCGAGGCTGCCGCGGGCCTCGCGCAGTTCGGCGGCCACGGCCGCGAGCGGGAATCCCGGGCGCAGGGCGGCGCGGGCGGCCACGCAGGCCAGGGCGAGGGGCAGTCCGGCGCACCGGGCGATGATCTCGTCCACCGCCCGTGGCTCGGCCGCGACCCGGCCCGCGCCCAGCCGTCCGGCGAGGAAGTCCCGCGCCTGGCCGGCGTCGAACGGCCGCAGGGTCAGGGAGCGGGCGCCGTGCGCGGCCACCAGTCCCGCCAGGTCGTCCCGGCTGGTGACGATGGCGAGGCAGCCGGGTGTGCCGGGCAGCAGCGGCCGTACCTGCTCGGCGTCCCGGGCGTTGTCCAGCAGCACGAGCACCCGGCGCCCCGCCAGCACACTGCGGTACAGGGCGGCCTGCGCGGCCAGGTCCTGGGGGACCTGCCGGGGCGGCACCCCGAGCGCGTGGAGGAAGCCGCGTAGCGCTTCCCCGGGGTCGGTGACCGCACCCGACGGGGCGAAGCCTCGCAGGTCGACGTAGAGCTGCCCGTCCGGGTACCGGTCGGCGACCCGGTGGGCCCAGTGGACCGCCAGCGTGGTCTTGCCCACGCCGGCCATCCCGCCGAGCGCGGAGATCAGCACCGTCGCGGCGGGATCGCCGGTGCCGGCGAGCGGATCCAGCAACTCGGCCAGTTCGGTGTGCCGGCCGGTGAACGCGGGCAGGTCGTGCGGCAGTTGGGCGGGGACGGGACCGCGCGCGGCGGAGGTTTCCGCGGGCCGCGGCTCCGCCGGGTCCTCGTCCCGGGTCTTGCCCCGCAGCGCCGTGCGGTGGGCCTCGTGCAGTTCGGGCCCGGGATCGATGCCCAGTTCGTCGGCGAGGCGCCGGTGGGTGTGCCGGTAGAGGGCGAGCGCCTCGGCCCGCCGACCGGTGGCGGCGAGGACCAGGACCAGCCGGGCCAGCAGGGGTTCGTCCAGCGGATGCGCGGCGGCGGCCTCCCGCAGCCGGGCCAGCACCGCGTCCGGCACGCCCGCCTGCAAGGCCGCGTCGGCCGCCTCCCGCAGCGCGGCGAGCCGCTCACGCTCCAGCCCGTCGGCCCCGAGTCGTTCGCGTACGTCCGGGGCGACTCCGGAGGCCACGGGACCCACCCACAGCGCCAGTGCCCGGCCGAGGAGTTCCACGGCGCGCCCGGACGCACCCTCGGCGACGGCCCGCCGGGCCTCCTCCCGCAGGTCCCGGAACCGTACGAGGTCCACCTCGTCCCCGTCGGTGACCAGGCGGTAGCCGCCCGCCCCGCGCACCAGCCGCAGCCCGGTCGCCCGCGCCGGAAGCCCCGGCTCCAGCAGCCGCCGCAACGATCCGACGTGCCGGCGGACCACGTTGACGGCGGTGGGCGGCGAGGCCGGCCCCCACAGCACGTCGACGATCTCGGACATGGGGACGGGCTGACCGGCCCGGAGCAGCAGCAGGGCCAGCAGCGCCCGCGCCTGCGGCCCGCCCGCGTCCAGCTCGTCCGTCCCGCGCCGGACCCGCACCGGTCCCAGCACCGCGAACCGCACCGACACCCCCTGTGGCATACCGCCCCCTCCGCTCACCCCTCCGGCCCTCGACTGTACGTCTCCTGACGAAACAGGCGGGAACGGCGGACCCCGGGGCCGGCGACGGCCGCGTTCCCGGCACAGGGACCGGGGCGGCACGCCGTGGCCGGCGCGCAGAACGCGGTCAACCGGCCGGAACAGGGGGCCCGGCACCGGTGACGTTCCGAAGGCGTCCCGGGCCGGGTGAACCGGATGACCCGGCAGGACGGCACGCCGGAGGAGGGGCTCGACATGCTGCACGCCCGGCTGGTGGAAGATCTCCCCGGGGGCCGGGACCGTTTCCTCACCCGGGAGACGCGGATCGGCCGGCCCGCCGCCGAAGTGGCCCGGCAGAGGCCGAACCCGATGCCGAACGGCCGTCAGAGGTGGCCGGACGGCCTGGTCGCCGCCGCCGAAACCGCACCACCAGCTGGGAGTTGACGTCATGACCGACAAGCTCACCGTGAGCGTCCTGGGCACCGGCATCATGGGTGCCGCGATGGCCCGCAACCTCGCGCGGGCGGGACACACCGTCCGCGCCTGGAACCGCACCCGCTCCAAAGCCGAACCGCTCGCCGCCGACGGCGCCCACGTCGCCGGCACGCCCGCCGAGGCCGTCGAGGGCGCCGACGTCGTCCTGACCATGCTCTACGACGGCCCGGCCACCCTCGACGTCATGCGCGAGGCCGCCCCCGCGCTGCGCTCCGGCGCCGCGTGGACGCAGTGCACCACCGCCGGTGTGGAGGCCATCCGTGACCTGGTCGCCTTCGCCCGCGAGCACGGCCTCGTCTTCTTCGACGCGCCCGTGCTGGGCACCCGTCAGCCCGCCGAGGCAGGCCAGCTCCTCGTGCTCGCCGCTGGACCGAGCGAGCACCGCGCTGCCGTGGCCCCGGTGTTCGACGCGGTCGGCTCCCGTACCGTGTGGACCGGCGAGGACGGCGCGGCCGGCACGGCCAGCCGCCTGAAGCTCGTCGCCAACAGCTGGGTCCTCGCGATCACCGCCGCGGCCGGCGAGGTGCTGGCCCTGGCCCGGGCGCTCGATGTGGATCCGCAGCACTTCTTCGACGCGATCGAGGGCGGGCCGCTGGACATGGGCTACCTGCGGGCCAAGTCGAGGCTCGTCCTCGACGGCCCGTTGACCCCGGCGCAGTTCGCGGTCGCCACGGCGGCCAAGGACGCCCGGCTCATCGTCGAGGCGGGTGAGGCGAACGGCGTGCGCCTCGACGTGGCCGCCGCGAGCGCCGCGCGCATGGAGCGCGCCGCCGCGCAGGGCCACGCCGACGAGGACATGGCCGCGGCCTACTTCGCCAGTTTCGACTCCGCCGACCGCCCGTCCGACTGAAGCGTTCCCGTGTGTCCGGGCCGCCGCCGGTGGAGGGCGGCGGTCACGCCGGCGTCCGGCGACAGGCGACCCCGGTTCAGGAGTCCGGCCGAGGCGGGGATTGCGCATCGCCTCCCTCGGCCGCCGCCGGCCGCTCGGTGTGACGCTCGGTCACGCGTCCGCCCCGGCGTCCTGCGCCGGCTCCTGCTTCGACTCGCCCGGCACGACGTAGAAGACGGACGTGCCCTGCTTGGTGCGCTGGGCACCGTTCCTCGCCACGAGGTTCTCCAGCGTGGCGCGGACGACCTTCGGCTGGATCCCGCGCTCGGGATACGCCTGCCCCAGGGCCTCGCTGACCTCTGCCGCGGAACGGGGCTCCTTCTGCTCCGCCAGGTGCCGGCGCACGAGCTCGATCAGGGTGGGCTGAGCGGGCTCGGACGTCGCCGCCTTCCCGGCCGCCGGCTTTTCGGCGGACGCCTTCGCCGCCGCCTTCTTGGTCACCGCCTTCTTCGCCACTGACCGCTTGGCCACGGTCTTCTTGGCGACCGCCTTCTTCGCCGCGGGCTTCTCGTCGTCGGCGCGGCGCGTGCCGCCGCTCTTCTTGCGCGGGGCGGGTACGACCGCCCGACCGGCCGGCGTGGTGAGGCCGAGTGCCTGATGCATGTTCAGCAGCACGCCGTGGTCGTGCTGGAGGGTGGCCAACTGCTCCTGGAGTACGGCGATTTCCGCCGTGACGCGTTCCTGCTCCTTGAGGTTGTGTTCGAGGTCGTTGGTCACCTGGCTGACGTACTGAGAGGTCAAGTCGGTGACAGGCCCGGGACTTTCCGGCATCATTTCCTCCGCTCCTGACGGTGCGACACCTGGATGATACGGGTGGGTCGACCCGTTTTTCGCCGCCGGCGAGGCGGCGGTGGCCGACCGTCGACCCGCTGCGGGCCGCCACCGGGCGCGCCAGCATACCGTCGGCGAGGTCACGCGCGAGCCCGGTCGGACAGGCGGGCCGAGCGCGCGGCCGTGGACAAGACCCGCCGGCACGTCGTCCATCGGGACCGGGCGGAGTCGGGCCGGCCGGCGTTGACACGGCAGGTGTGCGGCAGCCGGTCGATGCCGCGGAGGCGCAAGCAGGCCGTGCCGCACGCCGGTTGCCCGGGTACGGCCGGCGCGCAGGGGCACCGCGATGAGCGGGAAACGGTCCTACGGCGGCGGCTCGCCCACGCGCTGTTCGCGCGGCCCCGCCCCCGGTCCCACCCGGCCGGGTGACTAAGATCCCCGCTCATGCCCCTGCGTGCGCCCAGCGGTACCTGCCGGCCGAGACGCCTCACGCGCGCGGCGTTCCTGCTGGCCGGCGGCCTGTTGCTGCTCGCCGGCGGCGAGGACTCCCGGGGCGGGCCCCCGCCGCGCCCGACGGCACCGGCCGCGGTCACCGCGTGTCTGACGCGGTCGGGGGACCTGGTCGCCGACGTGAACGACGACGGTCTGCCGGACCGGATCTCCGACGCGTCCCACCGGGGTGCCCTGCTGACCGTCACCTTCGCCATCGGCTCGCCCCGCGAGACGACGGTCCGGGCGCGGGGGCTGGCCGACCGCACCGCCGGCCGGCAGGAGTACGTGAGCGCCGCCGTGGCGGACTTCGACCGGGACGGCTGGAGCGACCTGGTCGTCGTGGCGGGGCAGGAGCAGGGCGGTGACGACCCGGTCCGGCCTCGCGTGGCCGAACTCAGGCTGGGTCCCTTCTCCGACACCGGCCGCAGCAGGCGCACCGTCCCTCTCGACCTGGGTGCCACGAAGGACATCGCGGTGGCCGACTACAACCACGACCGGTACCCGGACCTGGCGGCGTACACGTACTCCGGGGACGGCACGTACGAGATCCAGGCCCGTCTGGGCGGCCCGCGCACGGGCCTGTCGCCCGACACCCGCACCTATACGACGGACATCCCGGGCACGGGCTACGACCCCCCGTCCCCACTGCCCCACGCGGGCCTGAGCCCCTTCTACCCGCCCTGCGGGACACAGGCGCCGGCCGGATGACCCCTGCGCCCCGCGCTCACCCGAGGACGAGCGGGAGCCGCCGGGCCAGTGCGCCCAGTTGCGTCCGCTCGGTGGCGGTCGCGGGCCGGCGTCCCGTTCCGACGCGCAGGGCGTCCTGGTCGGGCCACGACGCGGGGAAGGCCGCCCCGGCGATCTCCTCCAGCATGGCGCGTGACCGGGCGAGGCACTCGGCGGGCGGTTCCGCGGCGCCCTGGAGGTGGGCGATCAGGTCGAGGTGATGCAGGGTCCACTCCAGGACGTACGCGCAGAGGTAGTCGCCCGAGGTGAGGACCATGTCCTGCGTGCGCACCGGCTGCGCGGGGTCGGCCAGCCCGGCCGCGCGCCCGGCCGCCGCGCCCACGTCGTCGAGGTGGAACTTCAGCAGCCGCGGCTCCTCGTACGCGGCGGCCAGCCGGACGGTCAGCGCGTCCAGCGGATCGTCGCCGGTAGGCGGGGTGTCGCCGACGCTCCAGTACGTCACCGCGTCGTGTGTCGGCTCCACCGTGGTGGGCGTCACCAGGGTGATCAGCACGTCCTGGGCGTCGATGACCAGATGGCACGCCAGGTCACGGACGAGCCAGCCGGTGCAGCCGGAGGGCCGTGCGAAGTCCTCGTCGGGGAGGCCGGTGACCGCCGTACGCAAGGCCGTCCACGAGCGGGAGAAGAGGTCCACGGCGGCAAACTAGCAGCGGGCGGCGCGCCCTTCGACCGGATTCCCGGCCGCCGGGGACGCGTCCGCTCCGGTCACCGGCTCGCCGGCCGGGCCGTCTGCCAGGGCCCGCGGCCCGCCCGTGTCCGGCGGCCATGTCACACACCGGGGGGCCGTGCCGTCGTAAGGGGCATGGAAGCGAGTGCCGACCCGAGGGGACTTCCGATGCCGACAGCTCAGGAAGCGC
Organism: Streptomyces sp. NPDC004658; assembly: GCF_040609555.1. Taxonomy (NCBI): domain Bacteria; kingdom Bacillati; phylum Actinomycetota; class Actinomycetes; order Kitasatosporales; family Streptomycetaceae; genus Streptomyces; species Streptomyces sp. NPDC004658. The sequence continues at coordinate 7,681 of NZ_JBEXKG010000167.1, read as the reverse complement.
GCAACAAGGCGACGTTCCGCCGCCTGCACGACGCCGTCCACACCGGCGACCTGGCGACCGTCTCGAAGACGATCGACGGGATCGTCGCGCCGGACCTGCTGTTCCACGCGCCGGTGCCGATGGGGGCGACGGGAGCGCAGGCCCTCAAGCGCGTGTGGGAGGTGCTTCTGCGCGCGTTCCCCGACCTGCGTGTCGAGACCGAGGACGCGATCGCCGAGGGGGACAAGGCCGTCTTCCGGAACACGGTCACCGGTACGCACCTGGGGGAGTACCGGGGCCTTGCGGCCACCGGGAAGTCCGTCAGCTACAACGAGATCTTCATCCTCCGGTTCGCGGACGGCCGCATCGCCGAGATCTGGGGTGTCGTCGACGTCCTCGCGCAGCTGCGACAACTCGGCCTGGTCCCCGGCGATCCGGCCTGAGCACGCGTCCGGGGCCCGGCCCGGTCGCATAGGGTCGGCGCCCATGGACCTGCTTCCCTGCGCTCCCGACCACGCGGTACTCGTCGCCGGCTGGCCGACGTCGGCGGCGGAGGCCGTGATGTGGTGCGGGAGCGATGAGTTCCCCGTGTCCGGACGGACGGTCGCGGGGTGGCACCGGGCGGACGACGTCGAGGCGCACGTGCTCGTCGACGGGCCGAGGGTGCTCGGCTACGGCGAGTTGTGGCTGGACGCCGAGGAGGACGAGGCCGAACTGGCCCGGATCATCGTGGCGCCCGAGGCCCGCGGGGCCGGACTGGGCCGCGTCCTGGTCCGGGGCCTGCTCGCACGGGCCGTCCGGGCCGGGTTCGCGGATGTCTACATGCGGGTGCACCCCGACAACCACCGGGCGCTCAGGTGTTACCTCGGCGTCGGCTTCCATCAGGTCGGCCCCGGCCTCGCCGAGAGCTGGAACGCCGCTCAGCCGGTCGACTACGTGTGGCTCCGACATGAATCCGACGCCCCGCACGACCGACTTCGTTCACACTGATGAACTCCGCACACATGGGTGTACACGGTCGGCGCCGGTGTGCAAAGCTCAGCCAACTTCTCTTGTCCCTGGTGGAGTTGGAGGGCGAGCATGAGCGTTTCCCGGCGTGCGCTGCTGGCCACGGCGGCCGGAGCGGCGGCTGCGGGGACCTCCGCGGTGCCGGCCGCGGCAGCGGCGGACCGGCAGCCGTCAGAGGCGGCCCTGCGGACACTCCGCGCGGCGGCGGACTACGCCGTGCACAAGGTCCGTTCCGTCGCGCCCGGCGTGACGGGCTTCCCGGTCGGGACCAAGTTCGAGAAGTGGACGTACTCGCGCACCGGCGACTGGGTCGGCGGCTTCTGGCCCGGAACGCTGTGGATGGCCTGGCTGTACAGCGGGGACGACGCCTTCCGTACGTGGGCGGTCGACTCGGCCCGCAACCTCGCCCCCCGGCAGTACGACACGAGCACCCACGACCTCGGTTTCCTCTTCTACCCGTCCTGGGTCACCGCCTGGCGCCTGACCGGCGACGACGAGTGGCGGGCGGGCGCGGTACGGGCGGCCGACTCCCTCATCCAGCGGTACAACCCGCGCGGGAAGTTCATCCGGGCCTGGGGTGCGCTGACGGACCGGGCCAACGCGGGCCGGGTCATCATGGACACGATGATGAACCTCGACCTGCTGGCGTTCGCCAGCCGGCAGACCGGCGACGACACCTATCTGGACATCGCCGTCGAGCACGCGAGGACCGCACAGCGCGTCTTCCCCCGCCCGGACGGATCGACCCCGCACGTGTTCGACTTCGACCCGGACACGGGCGCCCCCGTCGGCCCCGGCACGGTCCAGGGCTACAGCCCCGCCTCCTGCTGGTCGCGCGGACAGGCCTGGGGCATCTACGGCTTCACCACGATGTACCGGCGGACCGGGCACACGGAGTTCCGGGACACCGCGCGCAGACTCGCCGACTTCGCCATCGCGGCGCTGACCCCGGACCACGTGCCGGTGTGGGACTACCGCGCGCCGCAGCAGCCGCACGACATCAAGGACGCCTCCGCCGGAGCCATCATGGCGTGCGGCCTGCTCGACCTGCACGCGGCGACGGGCCGGCACACCTACCGGGACGTGGCGCTGCGGCTGCTCACCGCCCTCGCCGACACCTGCCTCACCAGGAACTCGGCCCGCGCCGACGCGGTCGTGGCCCGCTGCACCCGCAACCGCCCGGCCGAGGACGGCATCGAGGTCTCGCTGCCCTACGCCGACTACTACCTCCTCGAAGGTATCCTGCGTGTGCTCCGGCACGAGGACGTCGACCGGGCGATCGACCTGTCGCAGCCGGCCTGAGCCGGGGACGCGGCGGCCAGGGAGCCACCCGGTCGGCCGCGGCGGGGGATGTCCGGATGTGTGGGTTGCCTGTCTCCACGGACGTGGTGCCGCCCGGTCCCGCGGGACGACACTGAGGTCACAGCGCCGTTGCGCGCAAACGACTGGCAAACACGAGGTGCAAAGATGGCTGACGAGTCCGTGGCCGGCGGGGTCACCGTGCCCGACACCAAGCTCGCCCGGGAGGCGACCCAGCTCGTGCGGGACGAGACGAGCGATCTGATCTACCACCACTCACGCCGCGTCTACCTGTTCGGCGCGCTCCAGGGCCGCCGGCGCGACCTCGGCTTCGACCCGGAGCTGCTGTACATCGGCGCCATGTTCCACGACCTCGGCCTCGGCGCGCGCCACCACGGCAGCGGCCGGCGCTTCGAGGTCGACGGCGCGGACGCGGCCCGCCAATTCCTGCGGGACCACGACGTGCCCGAGGACAGCATTCGCCGGGTGTGGACGGCGATCGCCCTGCACACCACGCCCGGCATCCCGGAGTTCATGGAACCCGAGGTGGCGCTGGTCACCGCCGGTGTGGAGTACGACGTGCTCGGCATCGGGTACCACGACATCGCCCCCGCCGACCGCGCCGCCGTCGTCGCACTGCACCCCCGCCCCGACTTCAAGCGGCAGATCCTCGACGCCTTCACCGAGGGCATCCGCCCCAAGCCCGAGACCACCTTCGGGAACGTCAAGGCCGACGTCCTGGAACACTACGTGCCGGGATTCGAGCGAGGCGACTTCGTGCGGACCATCCTCGAGTCGCCGTGGCCGGAGTGACGGTCCCGCGTCCGCGGCATGTCGTGGCCGTACTGACCTTCCCCGGTGTCCAGCTGCTGGACGTGGCCGGACCCGCGGAGGTCTTCACGACGGCGAACGCTCATGGGGCCCGGTACGACGTGCGGATCGTGTCCGCGGCCCCGGGGCCCGTGGCCACCTCCGCCCAGGTACGGCTCGACGCCGGCGACACCTGGGAGGAGCTGCCGGCGCGGCTGGGAACCCTCGTGGTGCCGGGGCGGCGGGACTGGCGGGAGGCCGTCGCGGACCCCGCGCTGGTGGCCGGCACGGCGGCACTGGCCGGACGGGCCCGCCGGGTGACGTCGGTGTGCGCGGGCGCCTTCATGCTGGCCGAAGCCGGGCTGCTCCACGGACGGCGGGCCGCCACGCACTGGCGGCTGGCCCGGGAACTGGCGCTCGCCTATCCCGGTGTGACCGTGGAGACGGACGCCCTGTTCGTCCGGGACGGCAACGTCGTCACCTCGGCCGGAGTGACCGCGGGCATCGATCTCGCCCTCGCCCTGGTCGAGGAGGACCACGGCCCCGGCCTGGCCCGCGAGGTCGCGCGAGAGCTGGTGGTCTTCATGGCGCGCCCGGGCGGTCAGTCGCAGTTCAGTGCGCGGCTGACCCTGCGCGAGTCCACGCACCCCGTCGTCCGGCAGGTCATGGACTTCGTCGGCGCGGATCCGAGCGCGGACCACGACCTGACCGCTCTGGCGCGCCGGGCCGGTGTGAGCGTCCGTCACCTGAGCCGGCTCTTCCGGGCGCACACCGGGATGACGGTCGGGCGCTACGCCGAGTCGATCCGGCTGGAAGCGGCCCAGGCTCTCCTGGAGGCGAGCGGCGAGCCCGTCGACACCGTCGCGGCACGCGCCGGCTTCGGCTCGGCCGAGGCCATGCGGCGGGCCTTCCAGAACACCTTCGGCATCTCACCGACGGTCTACCGGGCCCGCTTCCGTACGACCGCGCTCTCGGGCCGGCCCCGCATCCCTGACCGGGCACCGGAGCCGGTGGGCGTCCCGTCGCGGAAGGCCGCGCGGCCGGGGCCGGTGCGGCTCTCCCCGGACGGCGGTTGACGAGGATCCCGCCGGTCACCACCACGCCTCCGCCCAGGGGTTCCGCGCCGTACGGCACCACGCAGGGAACCGTCGCGGCAGCCGCCGAGGCCTTACACCGCAGAGGCGCCGCGCCGGCGGGGGATCGACGCAGTCGCCGCACCGGGCTGCACGGTGCTGCCGCGCGACTTCCCCTCGGGCGGCTTGCGCCGGGCAGCGGGCCCGAGGTTCTCACGGACGCCCCCGTCGTCACCGTCCCGCACCCAGCGCTCGGTCCTGACGTCCTTGGTGGCCGCCGGGGCGGGCACCGTGCCGGCTTTCCGGCCGCCCGTCCCGGTGGACGGGACCGGCGTCAGCCCGCGTCCACGGATCACACCCGTCAGCGGGAGGCCTTCCCGGTCGGCCTCTCCCGCCACTCGCCAACTCGCGCGGCAACGAGGCCCGGTGGTGCGCCTCGCGCGGAGCCGGCATACGCAGCCGGAAGCGCCCCGGTCGCCCACCCCTGCCGCTCCCGCTGGTCACACACGGTTTCCCCGCCGCGGCGGCGATGGGCGACGGGAAACCCGTCGACCCCGTCCGGCCGAGGCGGGAACGTGATGCCGTCACCACCGAGTACGGCCTGCGACGACGCAGGAGAATCGCAAGGGGGAACCAATGCGCAAGATGATCCGCGGCGCCGCCGCGTTCGCGACCGCCGCCGCGGCGGTGCTGGCGATGAGCGGCGCCGCCCACGCCGAGCCGGCCGCCGACCCCTGGGCCGGCTGCCCGGACGGAGCGGTGTGCGTCTACCCGCAGAACCAGGACCCGGCCCAGTCCCCGAGCCTGGCCTTCTACAGCTACGGACCGCACAACCTGCGCAACCAGGTCGGCCGGCACTGGGTCCTCAACAACCAGTACGGCGGCGCGACCGCGTGCCTGTGCACGGGCTACAACGGCACCGGCTGCGGCGACCGCATCCCCGCGGGGACGGGCGTCTACGCCGACCTCACGCCGATCAACTCCATCACCCTCTACCGGCCCTGACCCGGTGCCGGCCGTCCGGCGACGACCGGCGCACGCGGCCACGCACCCCGGCCCGCCGTTCCTGACCAGCGGCTGACCGAGAAACCGACGGGGGAAGCTTCCGGAACCGCGCCCGCGGTTCCGGAAGCTCGTTTTCGGCCAGTCCGCACACATGGCTGGGCCACCTGTCACACCCCGGCAGTAGCCTGGGCTCCCGCCGTCTCACGGCCCGGGCCCGCTTGCCATGGGGGACGCCTTGGGGGAGCCGCACGAGGGAGCCGACACCGGCAACCGGAACGAGAACGACGGGGAGCGGACGGTGCCGACCACACCGTCCTTCCCCGCACAGCTGCGCCGACTGAGGCAGCAGCGCGGCCTGTCGCTCGCCGACCTGGCCAGACAGACCCACTACAGCAAGGGGTACCTGAGCAAGATCGAGACCGGCGCGAAGCGCGCCACCGTCGACGTCGCCCGCCGCTGCGACGAGATCCTGGGCGCCGGCGGCGCGTTGCTGCGCCTGGTCGCACCAGCGCGCACCGCGCAGCCCGGCGCCGCCACCGCCGTCACCCCCGATGACGGCCCCGCCTGCCCCTACCCGGGCCTGTCGGCGTTCACCGTGCAGGACGCGAGCCGCTTCTTCGGCCGGGACCGGGCCACGGCGGCGCTCGTCGAACGGGTCTTCGGCAGGGTCGGCGAGGGGCCGCTGCTGCTCGTCGCCCCCTCGGGCGCGGGCAAGTCGTCCTTGCTCAACGCCGGTCTCGTGCCCGCCCTCCGGCGGCCCGGAGGCTTTCCGATGGCAGGTGCCGACCGCTGGCCCGTCGTCACCCTCACACCGACCGCCCACCCGCTGGACGAACTGCTGGAACGCACCGCCAAGGTCCTCGGCGGCGACCTGGGCCTCACCGCCGGCCGGCTGGGCGAGCGGCCCGAGGCCCTGCTCACGGCCGTCCGGGCCCGCGCCGACACGGCCCCCGCCGGACGCCGGCCACCTCCACCGCCCCGGCTCGTGCTGCTCGTCGACCAGATGGAGGAACTGTTCACCCTCTGCGCCGACGAGACCGAACGCCGTGCCTTCGCCCGCGTGCTGTGCACGCTCGCCGCGCCGACGCCGGCACCCGGCCACGATCCCGCGGTGGTCGTCCTCGGTCTGCGCGCCGACTTCTCCGGCCGCTGTCTCGACCTGCCGGAACTCGCCCCCGTCTTCACCGGCGGCCTCCACGTGCTGCCCCCGATGACCACGGCGGAACTGACCGAGTCCATCACCCGACCCGCCGAACTCGCCGGTGTCACCCTGGAACCCGGCCTGGTCCCGCTGCTGCTGCGGGACGCCGGACTGACCGGCCTACCCGGCGCACAGGCCGTCCCGTCCGGCGCGCTCCCCCTCATCTCCCACGCCCTGCTGGCCACGTGGCAGCACCGCGAGGCGGGCACGCTGACCGTCGCCGGGTACGAGAGCACGGGCGGCATCCAGGGAGCCGTGGCCCGTACCGCCGAGGACGCCTTCGCCCAGCTGTACCCGGCCGAGCAGCGGACCATCCGGCGCATCCTGTCCCGGCTGGTGCAGGTCTCCGACGACACCGGCGCCACCCGCCGCAAGGTGGGCCGTGCCGCCCTCATGGCGCAGCTGGCCGACGCGGAGGGCGCCGACACCGCGCTCGACGTCTTCGTCCGCGCCCGGCTCATCACCGTCGACAGCGACACCGTCGAGATCACGCACGAGGCGCTGCTGCACGGCTGGCCCCGGCTCCGGGAGTGGATCAGCGCCAACCGGGCCGGCCTGCTGGTCCGCCAGCGACTCGCTCTCGCCGCCGCGGCGTGGGAACGCGAGGGCCGCGACCCGTCGGCGCTCTACCGCGGCACGCGGCTGGACACCGTACGGTCCTGGGCGGAGGAGACGGACCGCCTCGGCCCGCCGGACCCCGTCGAGGAGGCGTTCCTGCGCGCCAGCGAGGCGGAGGAGGAGGCCCGGCAGCGCCAGGCACGACGCCAGACCCGGCTGCGGCAGGCGATGGTGGCCACCCTCGTCGTCCTGCTCGGCTGCGCCCTGGCCGCCGGCGGGATCGCCCACCGGCAACGCGCCGACGCGCTCGCCCAGGAGCGTCTCGCCCGCTCCCAGGCCCTCGCCGTCCGGTCCACCCTGCTCGCCGGCGGCCGACCCGAGGCCTCCCTGCTGCTCGCCGCCGAGGCCTACCGCACCGAACCCACCGCCACCACCCGCGGCGCCCTGCTCAGCACCCAGGCCGAGCCGTTCGCGGCGCGGCTCGGCGGCCACCGCGGACCGGTCAACACCCTCGCCTTCGCGCCCGGCGGCCGGCTGCTGGCCACGGGCAGCTCGGACGGCACGGTCCGGCTGCGGCGCCTGACCGACCGCCGCGCGACCGCGACCCTCACCGTTCCCGGCAGGGTCCGCGCCCTCGCCTTCAGCCCGGACGGCCGTACCCTCGCCGTCACGGCGACCGGCGGCCCGGTACGGCAACACGGTGGACCGGCTGGTGAGGTCGGGGCTGGTCGCCAAGCGGCCCAACCCC
>NZ_JBEXKG010000166.1:0-15859 GCF_040609555.1 Streptomyces sp. NPDC004658 | reverse complement strand
GCGGACCCAACAGCCGGGCGAAGCGGCTCAGTTGGCTCAGGTCCGAGAGCAGTGCCTCGCCGGCGCCGCTGGAGGGGCTGCCCGAGCTGCGGGAGTGGTTCGCGCGCGGGATCGGCGGCGCCGTCACCGCCGCCGAGGTGCTGATCGCGGCGGGCGGCCAGGCGGCCCTGGCCACCGCCCTGCGCGCGCTCGCCCCGCCCGGCGCCCCGGTGCTCGTCGAGTCGCCCACCTACCCGGGCATGCTGTCCCTCGCCCGCGCGGCCGGACTGCGGCCCGTCCCGGTGCCCGTCGACCCCGACGGGGTGCGCCCGGACCTGCTCGCGGACGCCTTCCACGCCACCGGCGCCCGCGTCTTCGTCTGCCAGCCGCTGTTCCAGAACCCGACCGGCGCCGTGCTGGCGCCCGCCCGGCGCACCGAGGTGCTGCGCATCGCCCGCGAGGCCGGGGCGTTCGTCGTCGAGGACGACTACGTCCGCCGGCTCGTGCACGCCGACGCCGCCCCGCTGCCCCGCCCGCTGGCCGCCGACGACCCGGACGGCGTGGTCGTCCACGTCGGCTCGCTGACCAAGGCCACCTCGCCCAGCTTCCGGGTGAGCGCCCTGGCCGCGCACGGGCCGGTGCTGGAACGGCTGCGCGCCATCCAGGTCGTGGACAGCTTCTTCGTGCCCCGCCCGCTCCAGGAGGCCGCCCTGGAACTCGTCGGCTCCCCGGCCTGGCCCCGCCATCTGCGGGCCCTGGCGGCCGAGCTGAAGACCCGCCGCGACGCCATGACCGGCGCGCTCGCCCGGGACCTGCCCGACCTCGCCCTGCCGCACATCCCGTCCGGCGGTTATCACCTGTGGGTGCGCCTGCCCGACGGTGCCGTCGGCTCCGGGGGAGAGGCCGCGCTGACCGCGGCGGCCCTCCGCGTGGGCGTCGCCGTCACCCCGGGCCGCCCCTACTTCAGCGCCGAACCCCCCGCCGCCCACCTCCGCCTGAGCTTCGCCGCGGTCGCCGGCACCGGGGAGATCGCGGAGGGCGTGCGGCGGCTGCGGGCCGCGTACGACGAGGTCGTGGGAAATCCGCTCGTCACCGGGCGGCCGGGCCTGTGAGGATCACCGCATGAGCGATACACCTGACCTTCCCCAGGGGTACGAGTTCTCCGCCGACTCCGCCCGGGTCGACGTGGACCGCGTTCACGGCTGGCTGTCGTCCGACGCGTACTGGGCGATCGGCCGCCCGCGCGAGAAGCACGAGCGGGCGATGGCGTCCTCGCTGAACTTCGGCGTGTACGACACGGCCTCGGGGGAGCAGGTGGCGTACGCCCGCGTGGTCACCGACCAGGCGCTCTTCGCCTGGCTCGCCGACGTGTACGTCGACCCGTCGGTGCGCGGGAAGGGCGTCGGCACGGCGTTCGTCGCCCGGATCCGCGCGCACCTGGAACCGCTCGGCCTGCGCCGGCTGCTGCTGGCGACGCAGGACGCCCACGGGGTCTACGAGAGGCTGGGGTTCCGGCCGCTGGACCGTCCCGAGCTGTACATGGTGCACACCTTCGGGCAGACGGCCGACGCCTGACCGCGCACCGTCTCTTGACCTGCTGCTCGCCGGGGCCCACCATCACCGCATGCCACTGAGGGTGACGTTCGTCGCCGCCGCGCGCGGTGCCGCGCTGCTCGCGGAGCGCTTCCAGGACGACCGGCCGCTCGACCAGGGCGGCTGGGACGAGGTGCAGCGCGTCGCCGGGGACCTGCTGCCGCTGGCCGCGGCCGAGCTGCGCTACTGCTCGCCGACGCCGCGCAGCCGGGCCACGGGCGACGCCCTGGGGTACGCCCCGCTGCTCCAGCTCGCGCTGCGGGACTGCGACATGGGCCGCTGGCGCGGGCTGACACTGGGCGAGGCGATGGCCCGGGAGCCGGAGGCGGTGGACGCCTGGCTCGCGGACCCGCGGTCCACCCCGCACGGCGGCGAGTCGCTGCTGGCGTTCATCGCCCGGGTCGGCGGCTGGCTGGACACCCGGCCGGCGGACGACGGCGGCCGGATCGTGGCGGTGGCCGAGCCGTCCGTGATCCGGGCCGCCCTGGTCTACGCGCTGAAGGCGCCTCCGTCGACCTACTGGAACATCGACGTCCGCCCACTGTCCACGACGACGGTCACGGGCCGCGCCGGCCGCTGGAACCTCCGCTTCGACGGGGTCCCGGCCCAGGCCTCGCGCCGCTAGGGCCTGTCCCGCACATAGTCGGTGGTGAGGACCAGGTCCTTCGCCGGTCCTCCGACCCGCCACACCGTGCGCCACCGGTCGGCGTCCCGGACGGTGAACTCGCCCCGGTAGAGGTCGGCCGCGCAGGGGTGGTCGGCGACGAACCGGCCCGTGGTGAGGTCCAGTTCGTGGAAGGGCCGCCCGTCCGCGAACCGCACGTCGGCCCGGCCCGGCGCGGGTCCCGGCAGGAAGCGCAGGGTCCGGGTGGCGGGCCGCGCCACCCCTTGCCAGATGAAGGTGCCGGACTCCTCGTGCAGCAGTCCGCCACCGGCCAGCGCGCTGAAGACGGTCGTCCCCGTGAAGTGCCCCTCGTCCCCGCTCGCCAGGTCGCGCACGTCACGTTCGACGCGCCACCGCCCGGCCAGATGGGCCAGTACGTCGGGCACCGGCCAGTACTCACGCATGTCCGCGAGCTTACGCGGGCCTGGGTGCCGCCGGGGGCGGGGCGCCGGTCGGCCCCATTGACGCGCTCATGGCCCTTTCCTGCCGTGCGTTCGAAGTGCTGACAAGTGTCCGATATTTCGAATATCGCGCCGGCGGAGTATCCATGTCACGCACCGCCCGCTGGAGACTCGGCCTGAAAACGAGCGCCGTGCTGCTCGCCACGGCCGCCCTCCCCGCCCCCGCCCAAGCCGAGGACGTCACCGACTACACGATCACCGTCGACCCCTCCGCCACCGGGCCGACGATCGACAAGACGATGTACGGCGTCTTCTTCGAGGACATCAACCGCGCCGCCGACGGCGGTCTGCGCGCCGAACTCGTCCAGAACCCCCGACGACAAGCCGGCCGAGCCGTTCCGCCAGGTCGTCACCGGGACGCGAAGACCGGCGAGCTGATCGTGAAGGTCGTCAACGCCCAGCCCGCCGCGGCCCGCACCGTCGTCGACCTCGGCGGCGCCGCGGTGGCGCCCAAGGCGAAGGCGACCACCCTCGCCGCCGCGCCGGACGCGGTGAACACCGAGACGTCCACGGCGGTCGCCCCCCGGACGTCCACCGTGACCGGGGTCGCCGGCCGGTTCACGTACACCTTCCCGGCGAACTCCGTCACGTTCCCGAGGATCAGGCAGCGGTAGCGGCGGATCACGCCGGAGCGGCGTCCGGCGCGGGCCGCTGTCCGAGCGGCAGCAGCCCGCGCTCGGCGAAGACCTTCTTCGCGGCGAAGGTGGCGTTGAGCGCCTTCGGGATGCCGCAGTAGACGGCGGAGTGCAGCAGCGCCTCCGTGATCTCCTCCGGCGTGAGCCCGACGTTGAGGGCCGCGTTCACGTGCACGTCCAGCTGGGCCTCGCAGCCGCCGAGCGCGGTGAGCATGCCCAGGGTGACCAGCTGGCGGTCGCGCGGGGCGAGCGCGGGCCGGTCGTAGATCTCCCCGAAGGCCCAGGCGACGACCTGGTGCCCCAGCTCCGGGCTGACGTCGGCGAGCGCGTCGACGACCCGCTGTCCGGCCTCGCCGTCGACCTTGCGCAGGACCTCCAGGCCGTGGGCGAAGCGCTCGTCACGGGTGGTGCTGTGTTCGTTGCTCATACACGGAACCGTAGGAGTTGGAGTGCGCTCCAGCGCAAGCGCGCTCCCGTTCACCGCCCGAAGTACTTCTGGGCCGCGCGGACGCCGTCCACCAGGGCGTCCACCTCGTCCAGGGTGTTGTAGACGTAGAAGCTCGCCCGGGTGGTCGCCGGGATGCCGTAACGGCGCACGGCCGGGCGGGCGCAGTGGTGGCCGACGCGGACGGCGACGCCCCGCTCGTCCAGCACCTGGCCGACGTCGTGCGGGTGGATGCCGTCGACCGTGAAGGAGACGGCCGAGCCCCGGTCGGTGAGGTCCGCGGGGCCGACCACCCGGACCCCGGGCACCTCGGCGAGCAGCTGGAGGGCGCGGGCGGTGAGCGTGTCCTCGTACGCCGCCACCTCCGCCATGCCCAGCCGCTCCAGGTACTCCACCGCCGCCGCGAGCCCCACCGCCTGCGCGGTCATCGGCACACCCGCCTCGAAGCGCTGCGGCGGCGGCAGGAAGGTGGTGCGGTCCATCTCCACGATCTCGATCATCGAGCCGCCGGTGAGGAACGGCGGCAGCCCGGCGAGGAGCGCGGCGCGGCCCCACAGCACGCCGACGCCGTTCGGGCCGAGCATCTTGTGCCCGGAGAAGGCGAGGAAGTCCGCGCCCAGCTCACCGACGTCGACCGGGCGGTGCGGGACGGACTGGGCACCGTCCACGACCACCAGCGTGCCGTGGGCGTGTGCGCGGTCGGCGAGCTCCCGCACCGGGTTGAGCGTGCCGAGGACGTTGGACTGGTGGGTGAGGGCGAGCACCTTGGTGCGCTCGTCCAGCAGCTCGTCCGTCCGGGACAGGTCGAGGCGGCCGTCGTCGGTGAGGCCGAACCAGTCGAGCGTCGCGCCGGTCCGCTCGGCGAGCTGCTGCCAGGGGACCAGGTTCGCGTGGTGCTCCATCTCGGTCACCACGATCCGGTCGCCGGGGCCGAGCCGGCCGGCGTTGCCCAGCGCGTAGGCGACCAGGTTGATGCCCTCGGTGGTGTTCTTGGTGAAGACCACCTCGTCGTCGGCGGCGCCGATGAACCGGGCGACCGTGTGCCGGGCCTGCTCGTACGCCTCCGTCGCCTCGCCCGCGAGCTGGTGCGCCCCGCGGTGCACGGCGGCGTTGTGCGTGAGGTAGAAGTCCCGCTCGGCGTCCAGGACCTGGAGCGGCTTCTGGGTGGTGGCCCCGGAGTCCAGGTAGACCAGCGGCGCGCCGCTCGCCACCGTCCGCCGAAGGATCGGGAAGTCCTTGCGCAGCGCGTCCACGTCGAAGCCCACGACGGCTCACCTCTCACGGTTTCGTACTCGGTTCTCCGTGAGACACGCTAAGACCTCCTCACGGAGAACCGCAAGGATTACCATGAGAGCCGTGGATCACGAGGCCCCCGTCTACCTGCACCAGCTCCCCGTCCCCGGCGAGGACCGGTACGCCGCGCTGGCGCTGGTCAACACGCGGTTCACCGTCAGCCACGGCCAGGTCGACCTGCTCGACGACACCGGGGCCGCGCACCTGTGGCTGGTCCGGCACGCGCTGCTGCCCGACCGGGTGCACCTGAACGGTAGACAGGCCGGCAGGCTGCGGGCCCTGCGGGAGGCGCTGCGGGCCCTCTTCGCCGCCCGCGCCGCCGGGACGCGGCCGCCCGCCGACGCCCTCGACACCCTCAACGCCACCCTCGCCGCCGCCCCCGCCACCCCGCGGCTGGCCTGGACCGCCGACGGCCCCCACCGCGCCGACGTCCCCGATTCCGGCAACCCGGCCGCCGCCGCGCTCTCACAGCTCGCCGAGGACGCCGCCGACCTGCTCACTGGCGCCGACGCGGACCTGCTCACGGAGTGCGCCGCCCAGGGGTGCGCCCGCTGGTTCCTGCGCTCCCACGGCGCCCGCCGCTGGTGCACCACCAAGTGCGGCAACCGGGTCCGGGCCGCCCGGGCCTACGCGGCCCGCAAGGCCGGTTCACCCTGAGAACACCTACCGGAAAGCGAATGTTTTCCGATAGGACATGTAATTCACGCGGTGTTTCCCGTATTCGGAAGATGTCGCCTCACTTTTCGGTGAGCACACAACCATCCGGAATCACGCCCCGTCTAAGTCGGCGAATCGATGGGGCAGACATTCTGTGAGGACCGCCGAATATGCACCGCAATACCCCGCCCGGTGAAAGTGACACGGCCCACGGGAACGCGCCGCGACACCCGGACAGGAACCGGGTGTGAAAGCGATCTCCCGACCGCGGCAGGCCGCCGCCCTGCTCGCCGCGGCCGTCACGATCACCGCCTTCTGCGCCGGTGACGTGCTGGCGCGCGGCTACCCCTTCGGCCCCCGCACCCGCAGCGTCAACGACCTCGGCAACCAGTACGTGCCCTTCCACGCCCACCTGTGGGACCTGCTCCACGGCAGGGCCCACGGCGGCCTCCTCGTCAACTGGCAGTCCGGCTACGGCACGAGCTTCCTCCCCGACCTCGGCACCTACCTCGGCAGCCCCTACGCCCTGCTCGTCGCCCTCTTCCCGCGCGACGAGATCGACCTCGCCGTCTACGCCGTCACCCTGCTGAAGACCGCCTCCGCCGCCGCGGCCATGGCCTGGCTGCTGCTCACCCTGCGCCCCGGCCGCTGGTGGGCGGCGGGCCTGCTCGGCGCCTCGTACGCGCTGTGCGGCTGGAGCACCGCCGACGCCTCCTACAACCCGATGTGGCTCGACGGCCTGATCGCCCTGCCGCTGCTGTGCCTGGTCGGCGAGTGGGCGCTCACCGGGCGCCGGCGCCCGGCCGGCGTCCTGATCGTCGCCCTCGCCTGGACCGCCAACTTCTACACCGCCTACATGGCCACCCTCGGGGCCGGCCTGGTGCTGCTGCTGCGCCTGCTGCTCGCCCGCCCGCCGCGCCGACAGGCGCTCGCCGCGGCCGGCCGCGCCGCCCTCACCACCGCCCTCGGCGTGGGCCTCGCCGCCCCGCTCGTGGCGGTCGTCTACCTCGGCACCAAGCACGCCTATCCCGGCCGCGTACGCCAGTTCGCCCCGGTGCCCACCGAGGACGTGGCCGCCCGGCTGCTGCCCGCGACCTACGGCTTCGGCTCCCCGGCCCTCTACGTCGGCGTCACCGCCCTGCTGCTCGCCCTCGCCCTGCCCTTCCACCGCGCCGTCCCGGTCCCGGTGCGCACCGGCTGGACGGCGCTGGCGCTCGCGGTGGCCCTCTCCCTCCAGTGGGGCCCCACCCACCTGCTGTGGCACGCCTTCGCCACCCCGCAGGGCAGCCCCTACCGGCAGGCGTTCGTGCTGTGCGGCCTGCTCGTCGTCGCCGCCTGGCACGCCGTGGCGTACGGCCTGCCCGACCGGCGCGCCCTCGGTGCCGCGACCGCGCTGCTCGTGCTGATCGTCGCCGTGGCGAGCCGGAGCACGCTGGTCCGGCCGTACACCTGGCCGGTGCTCGTGCTCGCCCTCGCGGGCGCCGTCGGCGGCCTGGTGCTGCTGGGCCGCGCCGGGCAGCGCATCCGGCTCGCCGCTCTGGCCGTCGTCCTGCTCCTCGGCGCCCAGGTGGGCGAGACGGCCGCCACGTCCGCCGTGGACAGCCGGCTGCGCCTCGGGCACCTGGACGACTACGCGCCCTGGGGCGAGCGGCAGCGGACGCAGGCGGCGGCGATCGCCGATGCCGACGACTGGCCGCGGTACCGCACCGACCCCGGCCGCGAGCAGACCGTCGGCAACGACCCGCTGCTGGTGGGCGGCGAGGGCGCCCAGTACTACAGCAGCCTGACCCCGGACGTCCTCAGCCGCACCCTCACCGCCCTCGGCGACGGCTGGACCTCGCGCGGCCGGAGCGTGCAGAGCCTGGACAACGCCGTCACGGACGTCGTCTTCTCGGTCGGCGCCCGGGTGCACTCCCCGCCCGACCCGCACCAGAAGCACGCGCCCCCGGGCGGCGGACCCGTCACCGTCACCCGGCGGGACGTGCCGCCCCTGGTCACCGTCCGGGCCGCGCCCGACCGGACACCGTTCGGGCCGTCGCCGTACCGCAACCAGGAACTGCTGCTCGGCAGCCGCGTCTACACCGTGCCCCCCGTCACCGTGCACGACGACGGCGGGCGGCCGGTCCCCTCCCGCCGGGTCGGGGAGGGCAACGCCCTGACCCGGCCGACGGTCACCGCCCGGTGCCCGGCCGGCACACAGGTCCACCTGTGGGCCCCGCACTTCTCCGGCACCGCGCGGCTGGCCGGCGCCGGGGAGTCGGCCCGGTTCCGGTTCGCGTTCCCGCGCAACCGCGCCGCCATGGAGCCGCTCGGCACCGCCCCCGCCTCGGGCTCGGTGCGGATCGAGCTGACCCCGGACCGGCCCGGCCGCATCCCGCCCGGCGCGGTCGGCTGCCTGGACACGGCCCGGCTGGCCTCCGCCGCCGCCCGCCTGAAGGCGACCGGCGCGACGGAGGTGACCGTCTCCGGCGCCACGGTACGGGCCCTGCTGCCCGCCGGCAGCAAGGGCATCGCGGTCGTCGCCGCCCCCCGGATCGCCGGCTGGCGCTGTGCCACCGGCGACGGACCCGAGCGGCCCGCCGATGCCTTCCACGGTCTGATCGCGGTGCCCCTCGACGGCACTGCCACCCGCCTGACGTGCACCTTCCACCCACCCGGCCTGCGGCTGGGCATGACCGTGGGCGCCGCCTCGCTGCTGACGCTCGTCCTGCTCACCGCCCTGACCGCCGTCCGCCGCCGGCGCGCCCCGGCGCCGCCCACGACCACATCACCGCGCGAGCGCGTGACCACCGCTTCCTGACCGCGCCCAGGGGGGACCCCGCATGCTGATATCGATCGTCGCGCCCTGCTACAACGAGGAAGACGTCCTCGCCCGTTTCCACGAGGAGGTCCAGAAGGTCGCCGAGGAACTGCTGCCCCTCGGCCACGACATGGAGTTCGTCTACGTCGACGACGGCAGCCGGGACCGCACGCTCGCCGTCCTGGAGGAGCTGGCGGGCCTCGACTCCCGGGTGCGCTACGTCTCCTTCAGCCGCAACTTCGGCAAGGAGGCGGCCCTGCTCGCGGGCCTGCGGCACGCCTCCGGCGACTCGGTGATCGTCATGGACGCCGACCTCCAGCACCCGCCGGCGCTGATCAGGCGCATGATCGAGCTGCGCGAGCAGGGCCACGACCAGGTCATCGCCCAGCGCACCCGCACCGGCGACCGGCTCACCCGGACCCTCACCGCGCGGCTGTACTACCGGCTCGTCAACCGCCTGGTCGACGTCGAACTGGTCGACGGGGCGGGGGACTTCCGGCTGCTGTCGCGCCGGGTGGTGGACGCGGTGCTGGCCCTGACCGAGTACAACCGCTTCTCCAAGGGCCTGTTCGCCTGGGTGGGCTTCCCGAGCACCACCTTCGAGTACCGCAACGCCGCGCGCGAGGCCGGCCGCAGCTCCTGGAACCTGCGCGGCCTGCTCAACTACGGCCTCGACGGACTGCTGTCCTTCAACAACCGCCCGCTGCGCGCCGCGCTCTGGCTCGGCGTGGGCCTGCTGCTGTGCGCGGGTCTCTACACCGCCTGGATCGTGGGCGCCGCGCTCGCCCACGGCGTCCAGACCCCCGGCTATGTGACGATCATCACCGCCGTCACCGCCCTAGCGGGCGTCCAGATGGTCATGCTGGGAGTCATCGGGGAGTACACCGGCCGCATCTACTACGAGGTGAAGGGGCGCCCGCACTTCCTGGTGAAGGCGACCAACGTGGAGCGGACGAAGGATCTCATCCCCTGATGCGGCAGATTCTGGCCTTCGCGGCGGTCGGCGTCGTGAACACGGCGACCTACTACGGTCTTTACCTGTTGTTCCTGACCGCTCTTCCCTATCTGGCCGCGCACACCCTCGCTTTTCTGCTCAGCATGACCGGGTCGTTTTTCCTGAACGCGCGCTTCACCTACCGGACCCGGCCCACCTGGCGGAAATTCCTGCTGTTCCCGCTGACGAACGCCACCAATTTCCTGATCACCACGGCGGGTGTCTACGTGATCGTCGACCTCCTGCACGCCGGCAGCCGCTTCGCCCCGCTGCTCGCCTCCGCGGCGGCGATCCCGGTCACCTTCGTGGTCTCGCGCTGGGTGATGCTGCCCCAGTCGATTGCATAAACGTGCAGCGATACGTATAGTCATGCCATCCAGGAGGAGGATGGACATGGCGGTACGTGCGGCGGTGGCCGGAGCGAGCGGATACGCGGGCGGAGAGGTCCTGCGGCTGCTCCTCGCGCACCCCGAGGTCGAGATCGGTGCCCTGACCGGAAACTCCAACGCCGGACAGCGGCTCGGCGCGCTCCAGCCGCACCTGCTGCCGCTGGCCGGCCGCGTGCTGGCCGAGACCACGCCCGAGGCCCTCGCCGGGCACGACGTGGTCTTCCTCGCGCTGCCCCACGGACAGTCCGCCGCCGTCGCCGAGCAACTCGGCCCCGACGTCCTCGTGATCGACATGGGTGCCGACTTCCGGCTCGAGGACCCGGCCGACTGGGAGCGGTTCTACGGCTCCCCGCACGCCGGCACCTGGCCCTACGGCCTCCCCGAACTTCCGGGCGCCCGCGCCCGGCTCGCGGGGTCCAAGCGCATCGCCGTGCCCGGTTGCTACCCGACCGCCGTCTCCCTCGCCCTGTACCCGGCCTACGCGGCCGGACTCGCCGGGCCCGAGGCGGTGATCGTCGCCGCGTCCGGCACCTCCGGCGCGGGCAAGGCACCCAAGCCGCACCTGCTCGGCAGCGAGGTCATGGGCTCCATGTCGCCGTACGGCGTCGGCGGCGGCCACCGGCACACCCCCGAGATGATCCAGAACCTCAGCGCGGTCGCCGGGGAAACCGTGCGGGTCTCCTTCACGCCGACCCTCGCGCCGATGCCCCGGGGCATCCTCGCCACGTGCAGCGCGTCCGCCGCCGAGGGGGTCACGGCCGACTCGGTGCGCGCCGCCTACGAGAAGGCCTACGCCGACGAGCCCTTCGTCCACCTGCTCCCCGAGGGCCAGTGGCCCGCCACGGCGTCCGTCCACGGTTCCAACGCCGTTCAGGTGCAGGTCGCGTACGACGCCGCCGTGGGCCGCATCATCGCGATCAGCGCCATCGACAACCTGACCAAGGGCACCGCGGGCGGTGCCGTCCAGAGCATGAACATCGCCCTCGGTCTCGACGAGACCACGGGTCTTTCCACGATCGGAGTCGCACCGTGAGCGACGTGCGTGCAGCCGCCGGGCCGCAGACGACGACGATGGCCGCACCGCTGCGCTGCACGGGCGGAGAAGCGAACAAGGAGATGCAGTGAGTGTCACGGCAGCCAAGGGATTCACGGCGGCCGGCATCGCCGCCGGGATCAAGGAGAACGGCAACCCGGACCTGGCCCTCGTGGTCAACAACGGGCCCCGCCGTGCCGCCGCGGGCGTCTTCACCTCCAACCGTGTGAAGGCCGCGCCGGTGCTCTGGTCCGAGCAGGTCCTCAAGAGCGGCCAGGTCTCGGTGGTCGTCCTCAACTCCGGCGGCGCCAACGCCTGTACCGGCCCCCAGGGCTTCCAGGACACCCACGCCACCGCCGAGAAGGCGGCCGAGGTGCTCGGCCGGGGCGCCATCGAGGTGGCCGTCTGCTCCACCGGCCTGATCGGCGTGCTGCTCCCCATGGACAAGCTCCTCAAGGGCGTGGAGACGGCCGCCGCCTCCCTCAGCGAGCACGGCGGCGAGAAGGCCGCCATCGCCATCAAGACCACCGACACCGTCCACAAGACGGCCGTCGTCACCAAGGACGGCTGGACCGTCGGCGGCATGGCCAAGGGCGCCGGCATGCTCGCGCCCGGCCTCGCCACCATGCTGGTCGTCCTCACCACCGACGCCGACCTGGACGACGAGACCCTGGACAGGGCGCTGCGCGCGGCCACCAAGGTCACCTTCGACCGCGTCGACTCCGACGGCTGCATGTCCACCAACGACACCGTCCTGCTGCTCGCCTCGGGCGCCTCCGGCGTCACTCCGCGGTACGAGGAGTTCGCCGAGGCCGTACGGCAGGTCTGCGCCGACCTCGGCCGGCAGCTCATCGGCGACGCCGAGGGCGCCAGCAAGGACATCAAGGTCGAGGTGATCAACGCGGCGAGCGAGGAGGACGCCGTCGAGGTGGGCCGCTCCATCGCCCGCAACAACCTCCTCAAGTGCGCGATCCACGGCGAGGACCCCAACTGGGGCCGCGTCCTGTCCGCGATCGGCACCACCAAGGCGGCCTTCGAACCGGACCAGCTCAACGTCGCCATCAACGGCGTCTGGGTCTGCAAGAACGGCAGCGTCGGCGAGGACCGCGACCTGGTCGACATGCGCTACCGCGAGGTCCACATCGTGGCCGACCTCGCCGCCGGCGCCGAGACCGCGACCATCTGGACCAACGACCTGACCGCCGACTACGTCCACGAGAACAGCGCCTACTCCTCATGACCACGACGCGGAAACACACGGCACTGCCGAAAGCCCGGATCCTCATCGAGGCGCTGCCCTGGCTGACCCGGCACCACGGCAAGATCGTCGTCATCAAGTTCGGCGGCAACGCCATGGTGAACGAGGAGCTGAAGGCCGCCTTCGCCCAGGACGTCGTCTTCCTGCGGCACGCCGGCCTCAAGCCGGTCGTCGTGCACGGCGGCGGCCCGCAGATCAGCGCCGCCCTCGACCGGCACGGCATCGTCAGCGAGTTCAAGGCGGGCCTGCGCGTCACCACCGAGGACGCCATGGACGTCGTACGGATGGTGCTCGCCGGACAGGTGCAGCGCGAGCTGGTCGGCCTGCTCAACCAGCACGGTCCGCTCGCCGTCGGCCTGACCGGCGAGGACGCGCACACCATCACCGCCACCAAGCACACCCCGCAGATCGACGGCGAGCCGGTCGACATCGGCCGGGTCGGCGAGATCACCGAGATCGACACCGGCGCGATCGAGGCGCTGCTGGCCGACGGCCGCATCCCGGTCGTCTCCTCGATCGCCCGCTCCCAGGACGACGGACATGTCTACAACGTCAATGCTGATACGGCGGCTGCGGCACTCGCTGCGGCACTGGGCGCCGAGACCCTCATGGTCCTCACCGACGTCGAGGGCCTCTACGAGGACTGGCCGAACTCCGACGAGGTGATCAGCCGGCTCACCGCTTCCCAGCTGGAGAAGCTGCTGCCGGAGCTGAGTTCCGGCATGGTGCCGAAGATGGAGGGCTGCCTGCACGCCGTGCGCAACGGCGTGACGACCGCCCGCGTCATCGACGGCCGGGTCCAGCACTCGATCCTGCTGGAGATCTTCACCGACGAGGGCATCGGCACCATGGTCGTGCCCGACGAGCTTGAGGGGGACGCGCAGTGACGGGCCACCAGGGCAACCAGGAGCTGACCCAGCGCTGGCAGGGCGCGCTCATGAACAACTACGGCACCCCGCGGCTGCCCCTCGTCCGCGGCGAGGGCACCAAGGTGTGGGACGCCGAGGGCCGGCAGTACCTCGACTTCGTCGGGGGCATCGCCACCAACGCGCTCGGCCACGCCCACCCCGCGATCGTCGAGGCCGTGACCCGGCAGATCGGCTCCCTCGGCCACATCTCCAACTTCTTCATGGCCGAGCCCACCGTCGCCCTCGCCGAACGGCTGCTGACGCTGTTCGGCCGGGACGGCCGGGTCTTCTTCTGCAACTCCGGTGCCGAGGCCAACGAGGCCGCCTTCAAGATCGGCCGGCTCACCGGGCGCACCCACATGGTCGCCACCGACGGCGGCTTCCACGGCCGCACGATGGGCGCCCTCGCGCTCACCGGCCAGCCCGCCAAGCAGGACCCCTTCCGGCCGCTGCCCGGCGAGGTCACCCACGTGCCCTACGGCGACGCGCAGGCACTGGCCGCCGCGGTCACCGAGGACACCGCCCTGGTGGTCATCGAGCCGATCCAGGGTGAGAACGGTGTCGTCGTGCCCCCGGCCGGCTACCTCAAGGCGGCCCGCGCGATCACCGCCGCCACCGGAGCGCTGCTCGTCCTGGACGAGGTGCAGACCGGTATCGGGCGGACCGGCACCTGGTTCGAGTACCAGGCCCACGAGGGCGTGCTGCCCGACGTCGTCACCCTCGCCAAACAGCTCGGCGGCGGGCTGCCGCTCGGCGCGACCGTGGCCTTCGGCCGGGCCGCCGAGCTGCTCCGGCCCGGCCAGCACGGGACCACCTTCGGCGGCAACCCGGTCGCCTGCGCCGCCGGGCTCGCCGTGCTCGACACCATCGAGGGCGAGGGCCTGCTCGACAACGTCAAGCGGCAGAGCGAGAGGCTGCGGGACGGCGTCGAGGCCCTGAACCACCCGTTGATCGATCATGTCCGGGGTGCGGGCCTGCTCCTGGGTATCGTGCTCACCGGGCCGCGCGCACCGCAGGTGCAGCAGGCGGCCCAGGAGGCCGGGTTCCTGGTGAACGCGCCCGCCCCGGACGTCGTACGGCTCATGCCGCCGCTGAATCTGCGCGACGACGAGGCGGGTGCGCTGCTCCGGGCGCTGCCCGGCATCCTCGACGCGGCGAACCCCGTGGACGGGGAAGGACGATCCGGAGAATGAGACGACGATGAGCGAGGCGCAGGACCACGAGGCGGGAAACGGTGCCGGGCCCGCCGTGCCGCAGACCCGCACCGCACGGCACCGCCGGATCGTGGACATCCTCAACCGGCAGCCGGTGCGGTCGCAGAGCCAACTGGCCAAGTTGCTCGCCGACGACGGGCTGAGCGTCACGCAGGCGACGCTCAGCCGGGACCTCGACGAGCTGAACGCGGTGAAGATCCGCAACACCGACGGCGACCTGATCTACGCGGTGCCGAGCGAGGGCGGCTTCCGTACGCCGCGGGCTCCGCTGGGGGAGTCGGCCAAGGAGGAGCGGATGCGGCGGCTCTCCCAGGAGCTGCTGATCTCCGCGGAGGCCTCGGCGAACCTGGTGGTCCTGCGGACTCCCCCGGGGGCCGCGCAGTTCCTCGCCTCCGCCATCGACCAGGCGGAGCTGCACGACATCCTGGGGACGATCGCCGGCGACGACACGCTGCTGCTGATCAGCCGGGACCCCAGCGGGGGCCAGGCGCTGGCGGACCATCTGCTGCGGCTGGCGCAGAACGGGCACTGACCGCGTGCGGCGCCCGCCCCGCCGACGCAGAATGGGCATGTGATCTTCCGCGGCGAGCGGCCAGGGGGACGGACAATCCGCTGGCGGCCGTCGAACGTATACAGAGGTGTGTCGGGATATCGGTTCCCCGTCGGCCGCCTCCCGGACGAGGCTCTGCTGTCCGGGCTGGCCGCCGGAGATCCGGAGCTGGCCGTGATCTTCGTGCGGAGGTTCCAGCACCGGGTCTTCGGCGTGGCCAAGGCCGTCACCGGGGACCAGCAGCTCGCCGAGGACGTCGCCCAGCAGACGTTCGAGCGTGCGTGGCGTCATGCGCAGATCTACGACTCGCGCCGCGGCTCGGTCATGACCTGGCTGACGGCCATCGCGCACAACCTGGCCGTCGACGCGGTCCGGGCCCGGCGGACGGAGCCGCTGGCACCCGAGGACCTGGAGGAGCTGCTGGACGCGGTCACCGAGACCCCCGAGCGGTGGGCGCTGGCCGACGAGGCCTCGGCCCAGGTCCGGTCGGCCCTGGCGCGGCTGCCCCGGGAGCAGGCCAGGGCGCTGATGATGGCCGGCATCTACGGCATGACGGCCCAGCAGGTCGCCGACGCGGAGCGGATTCCGCTGGGTACCGCCAAGACGCGGATCAGGACGGCGATGGCACGGCTGCGCACCACCGTCGCTTCTTCGGAACGGGGCGACCATGTCCAGTGACGCGAACTGTGAGAAGCTGCGGGAGATCGGTCCCGAGCTGGCGCTGGGCGTGCTGCCCGGCCGGGAGCGGGCCGAGGCGGTCGCCCATCTGGACGGGTGCGCGGACTGCCGGGAGTACATCCGGCAACTGACCCTGATCGGCGACCGGCTGGTCGGCCTGCTGCCGGGCCGGGAGCCGCCGTCCGGCTTCGAGACCCGTGTGGCGCGCGGCCTCGCCCAGTCGGCGGCGGCCCCCGAGGGGCGGCGGCCGGCCGACCATCATCGTGGGGGACGAGGCCGCCCCGCTGAGCGTGCACCTGTACGAGGAT
>NZ_JBEXKG010000165.1:0-15884 GCF_040609555.1 Streptomyces sp. NPDC004658 | reverse complement strand
GGCGGCCCGGTGCACGGCGCCCAGGGCGTAGCAGGCGTACCCCTCCTCCCACCGGGCGGCCTGCTCCCGGGCGGCGGACAGAGCCGCCGTGAGCACGGCCGCGGCGCCCGGTCCGTCGCCCAGGCAGAGCCTGGACAGGCCGGCGTTGACCCGCGCGCGCAGACCCGCCGGGATGTCGCCGGCGGCCGTACGGCGGCGTGCGGCCTGCTCGGCCTGGCGCAGCATCTCGCCGAGCTGGGCACGCAGCGCCGTGTGCACCCGCTCCGCTCCGGGCGCGTCCCACAGCTGCCAGAACTCGAAGTGCTCGCCGGTGGGGCGCAGACCGTTCGTCCGGTACCCGCGTTCCGCCGGATCGTGGACACCGCTTCGCATGAACTCCCCCGGATGACACGGCACTTGAGGGGACGCGGCTCCTCCCCCGTCCCGCCTCCGCGCCGATCCTGACACGCTGCGTGCCCCCCGGACACCGGCCCGCCGCCCGTTCCGACCGCCGCTCGAGCCGTGTTCTAGCAAGGCTGGAGCACAGGTGGACGAGGGTGCCGGGCGTGCCGCCCGGCATCAGCGGGCGGCGGGTTCCCCGGTCGCGTGCGCGCCGCGCAGGCGCTCGGCGTACGACCGGCAGGCCGCGTAGGTCGGCAGCCGGCCCAGCCGTTCGGCCTCGGCCAGCGACGGCGCGGCGGCGTCCCGCTCCGACAGCAGCGGAGTCACGTCCTCGGGCCACTCGATCCCGATCGCCGGGTCGAGCGGGTGGATGCCGTGCTCCCGCTCCGGTGTGTAGGGCGTGGAGCACAGGTAGACGGCCGTGGCCTCTTCGGTCAGCGCCATGAAGGCATGGCCGAGGCCTTCGGCCAGGTACACGGCCTGCCGTGCGCGGTCGTCCAGGCGGACGGCCACCCACCGGGCGTAGGTCGGCGAACCGACCCGGACGTCCACGATCACGTCCAGCACGGCCCCGCTCACACAGGTGAGGTACTTGGCCTGGCCGGGGGGAACGTCCGCGTAGTGGATCCCGCGTACCGCGCCGCGCCGCGTCACCGGGCAGTTGGCCTGGGCCACCGGGAACGGATGCCCGACGTCCCTCGCGAACTCCCGGCCGCTGAACCACTCCAGCACACTGCCGCGCCGATCGTGGTGGATGCGCGGCGTGTACAGCCACGCGCCTTCGATCGCCAGCTCCCGCACGGGAATCACCTCCGCCCCGCCGTGCCCGGCGCGTCCGGGCACGTACGCCTGGCGGGCAGCGTCCCACCCGCCGGTCGACACCGCCTCGACCGGCGCCTTAGTGCTCTTGTAGGGCTCTTCTAGCGGCACTTCCTAGCGTTCCGGCGACAGGCATTCCCGGCACCGGCGACGGAAGGATCCTCATGAGCACCGCGGCATCGGTACGGACGCTGTACCTGGACCTGATGAAGAAGGCCCTGTCGGGCGTCCTCTACAACGACCCGCCGGACGAGGCCACGCCCTCCCTGCCCGGCGAGTCCGCCCCGCCCCGCGGGGTCTTCGTGGCCGAGCGGCGGGAGGGCGGCGAGGACTGGCCGACCAACGCCCACACCATGATCGGCGTCAAGCGTCTGGACAACCTCCAGGAGTGCGCCGAGCGGGTCCTGGCCGACGGTGTGCCCGGCGACTTCATCGAGACGGGCGTCTGGCGCGGCGGTGCCTGCATCCTGCTGCGTGCCGTCCTCAAGGCGTACGGCGTCACGGACCGCGTCGTGTGGGCGGCCGACTCCTTCGAGGGCATGCCGGTCGCCGACGAGAACAGCGGCGGCCGGGACTTCCAGATGCAGTTGCACAAGTACAACGAGGTGCTGGGAGTGTCGCTGAAGGAGGTGCAGGAGAACTTCCGCGGCTACGGTCTGCTGGACGACCAGGTGCGCTTCCTGCCCGGCTGGTTCCGCGACACCTTGCCGGCGGCACCGGTCGAGCGGCTGGCGGTGCTGCGGCTGGACGGCGATCTGTACGACTCCACGATGGACGCCCTGACCCACCTGTACCCGAAGCTCTCCCCCGGCGGCTTCGTCATCGTCGACGACTTCGGGCTGCCCACCTGTGCCGCCGCGATCCACGACTACCGGGCCGCCCACGGCATCACGGAGGAGATCCAGCGCATCGACAGGTTCGGGGCGTACTGGCGGCGGTCGGCGCCCGCTGCCGGCGCCTGAGCCCCCTCCGGCGCCCGAAGCCGATCTGCCGCCCGCAACCACTCTGACGCCTGCAACCGCTTTCGGAAGGGACGTCGCGCCATGACGCAGTACCGAGTGCTCGGACCGTTCTCCGTCGCCGTCGACGGCGAGCCACGCACACCCAGCGCGGCAAAGGTGCGTCAGGTCCTGGCGCTGTTGCTGCTGCGCGCCAACCAGGTGGTCCGGCAGGACTCCATCATCGAGGAACTGTGGGGGGACCGTCCCCCGCGCAGCGCGGTCACGACGACGCAGACGTACATCTACCAGATCCGCAGGCTGCTGCATCCCGCCCGCAGGGCGGCGCACGACGACCGGACCGTCCGTACCGTGCCTCCCGGGTACGAGCTGTCGGTCGGTCCGGGACAGCTCGACAGCTGGGAGTTCGAGAGTTGTGTGGACCGGGCGCGGGCGCTGCTGGACGACGGCCGGGTCGCCGAGGCCGCGCGCCTGCTGTCCCGGGCCAGATCGATGTGGACGGGCCCCGTGCTGGCCGACGTCACCCAGGGGCCCGTGCTGCGCCGCTACGCCGCGCGGCTGGAGGAGAAGCGCAACCTGGCGCAGGAGCTGAGCCTGGCGGCGGACATGCGGCTGGGCCGCCACCGGGAGCTGGTGGCGGAGCTGAAGTCGCTGGTCATGGCCAACCCCTATCACGAGTGGCTGCACGCCCAGCTCATGATCGCCCTGCAACGCTCGGGGCGCCGTGCCGAGGCGCTGGCCGCCTTCCAGCAGGCACGGCGGCTGCTGAACGAGCAGTTGGGGATCGAGCCGTCCGGAGATCTCCAGCGGATCCACCAGGACATCCTGAAGGAGGACGCCCTGACCCCGTGAGGCGCGGCCCGTCCGGGCGGGGCCCGTCGGTCAGCCGTCGTACGCGGGATAGTCGACGTAGCCGCGGGCGTCTCCGCCGTAGAAGGTGGCGGGGTCGGGGTCCGTCAGCGGGAGCCCCTCGCGCAGACGCCGCGGCAGGTCGGGGTTGGAGACGAACAGCCTGCCGAAGGAGACCAGGTCGCCGGCGTCCTGCCGGAGCACGGCCCGCGCGGCCTCCGCGGACACCGGCGTCCTGCGGTCCGCGGCGTGCGGGTTGAGGATGAACGCGGCGGGCCAGCGGTCGCGCAGCCGCCGGCTGCCGGCCCGGTCGAGGGTCTCGTACACGTGCAGGAAGGCGATGCCGACCGCCGCGACGGCGTCGACCAGGGCGGGGTACAGCACGTCGGCGTCGGGCTCGGCGATGTCGTTGAAGGTGTTGTGCGGGGAGACGCGCAGGCCCACGCGGTCGGCGCCGATCGCGTCGGCGACCGCCTCGGTCACCTCCACGACGAAGCGGATCCGGCCCGCGACCGAGCCGCCGTGGGCATCGGTGCGCACATTGCTGTTGGGTGCGAGGAACTGGTGCAGCAGCATGCCGCTGCCGCCGTGCAGTTCGACCCCGTCGAACCCGGCCGTCACCGCGTTGCGGGCCGCGTCGGCGAAGTCCCGTACGGTCACGGCCAGGTCCGCGCTCGTCATCGCACGCGGGGTGACGAACTCCCGCGGCCCGTCGTAGGTCTTGGCCGCGCCGGCGGGCCGTACCGCCGACGGCGCGAGCGGGATACCGTCCTCGGGTGCGGCCGGCCGGTCCCGCAGCAGATCGGGGTGGCTGATGCGTCCGGCGTGCATGAGCTGGGCGTAGATCCGGCCGCCCGCCGCGTGCACCGCGTCGGTGACCCGGCGCCACGCGGTGATCTGTTCCCCGGTGTGCAGTCCGGGAGTGGCGAAGAATCCCTGCCCGGCGGTGCTCGGCTGGATCCCCTCGCTGATGATCAGTCCGGCCGACGCGCGCTGCGCGTAGTACGTCGCCGCCAGCGGGGAGGGTACGCCCCGGCGGTCGGCCCTGTTGCGCGTCAGCGGTGCCATCACCACGCGGTTCGGCAGGGTGAGGGCGCCGAGTTTCACTTCGTCGAACAGATCTGCCATGGCTGACTCCTGGTCGTTGTCGGTGGCGGGACGGGCGGGTGCGCGCCGTCGCGCCGCGTGCCGCGCGGCCGGGACCAGCGTCGGCGCCGTGCCTCGCACCCCGGTCAAGGGCCGCCCGAGAGACGGTGCTCAAGGGATTCACGACCGGCGGGCCGCATGCTCTGCGCGTCCACGCCGTGGGCCCCAGCAGTGAGGAGAGAACGCATGAAGGCCTTGATCCTGTCGGGCGGTTCGGGCACCCGCCTCAGGCCGTTCAGCCACTCCATGCCCAAGCAGCTCATGCCCATCGCCAACCGGCCGGTGCTCGAACACGTCCTGACCCGCGTGGCCGAGCTGGGTGTCACGGAGATCGGCATCGTGGTCGGCCGGCACGGCCGGGAGATCGCGGACGCGCTGGGCGGTGTCGCCCGGTCCGGGGCGCGGATCACGTACATCCCGCAGGAACAGCCGCTCGGGCTGGCCCACTGTGTCTCCGTGGCGCGGGACTTCCTGGGGGACGACGACTTCGTCATGTTCCTCGGCGACAACATGCTGAGCCAGCCGGTGACCGCGATCGCCGAGGAGTTCCGGGTGCGCCGTCCGGACTGCCAGCTCGTCCTGCGCAAGGTCGCCGACCCGCGCCAGTTCGGCGTCGCCGAGACCGAACCGGACGGCACGGTGACGCGCCTGGTGGAGAAGCCCGCGGTGCCCCGTTCCGATCTGGCGGTGGTCGGCGTGTACTTCTTCACGCCCGCCGTGCACGAGGCGGTCGCCGCGATCACTCCCAGCGCGCGGGGGGAGCTGGAGATCACCCACGCCATCCAGTGGCTGGTCGACCGCGGGCACGACGTGCGCGCCACCGAGTACTCGGGGCACTGGAGCGACACCGGACGGCTGGAGGACGTGCTGGTGTGCAACCGGGAGGTGCTCGACGGCCTCGCCCGCGAGATCACCGGTGAGGTCGACGCGGACAGCAGCCTGGTCGGACAGGTGGTCGTGGAGGCCGGCGCGCGCGTGTACCGCTCGCGCATCGAGGGACCCGCGATCATCGGCGCGCGCAGCACCGTCTGTGACAGCCGGATCGGACCGCACACGTCCATCGGCCGGGACTGCGTCATCCAGGACGCCGGACTCGGTTACTCGATCACCCTGGACGGGGCCCGGGTCACGGGTGTCACCGGGGTGCACGGGTCGGTCATCGGCCGGGACGCCACCGTCAGCTGTGGTCCCGGCTCCCAGCAGCGGCTGATCGTGGGCGACCACTCCACCGTGGTGGTGGCGGCATGAGGGTGCTGGTGACCGGCGGTGCCGGCTTCATCGGCTCGCACTACGTCCGCACGATGCTGGACGGCGGCTACCCGGGGTACGAGTCGGCCGGGGTCACGGTCCTGGACGCGCTGACCTACGCCGGCGACCGCGCCAACCTGCCCGCCGCGCACCCCCGGCTGCGGTTCGTCCGGGGCAATGTGTGCGATCTGCCGCTGCTGCTGTCGCTGCTCCCGGGGCACGACGCGGTGGTGCACTTCGCCGCGGAGTCGCACGTGGACCGGTCGCTGGGAGACGCGGCGGCCTTCTTCCGCAGCAATGTCGTGGGCACCCAGACCGTGCTGGAGGCGGCCCTGGTGTCCGGGGTGGGCCGCGTGGTGCACGTCTCCACGGACGAGGTCTACGGCTCCATCGACCAGGGGTCCTGGACGGAGGACCGGCCGCTCGCGCCCAACTCGCCGTACTCGGCCTCCAAGGCGGGCTCGGACCTGGCCGCCCGCTCCTACTGGCGCACGCACGGGCTCGATGTCCGCATCACGCGCTGTTCCAACAACTACGGCCCGTACCAGCACGTGGAGAAGATGATCCCGCTGTTCACCACGCGGTTGCTCGCGGGGCTGACGGTGCCGCTGTACGGGGACGGCTCCCACGTGCGGGAGTGGCTGCACGTGGACGACCACTGCCGGGCCGTCCAGCTGGTCCTGGACGGCGGGCGGGCCGGCGAGATCTACAACATCGGCAGCGGCAACGCCCGCACCAACCGGGAGCTGGCCGAGCTGCTCGCCCGGCTGTGCGGCGCCGACGCCTCACTGATCCGCCGGGTGGCCGACCGCAAGGGCCACGACCGGCGGTACGCGCTGGACGACGGCAAGATCCGGCGGGAGTTGGGCTACGCCCCGCGCGTGCCGTTCGAGCGCGGACTGGCGGACACCGTCGCCTGGTACCGGCGGCACACCGAGCGGTGGCCGCACCGGGTGCCGGTGCGGGCCGCGCTCGACTGAGCCGCACCGGTCCGGCTCAAGCGTCATTCGAGGTGGGGTTGCCAGTCTGGGCCGGGTGACCGGTTCACCGGTCCCTGTGCGCGCAGGGTGCGCGGCACCCCTCCACAGCACGTCACATCCGTTCTCACCCGGCAGGGAAGCGAGGGATTCACGGTGGTGGACATCACGCCATGGGGCACGGTGGACCAGCTGGTCGTCGCGGCCGGCGGCCGTCACGACCAACTTCAGCAGGCGATCGTCGAGGCGGGACCCGACCGGGTCGCGGAGCTGATGGCGTCCGAGATACGGATCCGCACCGCGGCACCCGACGACGTCACCGATGTGCACCTCAATCTGACCATGGAGTTCCGCGGCGAGCTCTTCCGTCATCTGGTCTCCTTCAAGGAGGGCCGGATGTCCGTGGAGCCGGGCAGCTCCGAGGGTGTGCTGGCCGACATCCGGTACGAACTGACCGACCTGGTCCGCCTGCTGTACCCGACCCGGGCCGGTGTCCGGTCGGAGACCCGCGACGTGCACGTGGTCACCTGGCCCTGGACGGGGCAGAACAACGAGTTCAGCCCGCTCTGGCCGGACAAGGTGATCCAGCGTGCCGCGCTCTCCCAGGAGCAGCGCGCGGCACTGGGCATGGCACGGATGACGATCCTGTTCCGGGCCGTGCAGGCGGTGATCTCGGCAACGTCCAACCCGCCGGTGAGCCTCGACGAACTGGCGGCGCGCTACGGCTCGGACAAGTGGGGCGCCCTGCACTTCTACACGCCCCACTACGAGCGCCACTTCGGTCCGCTGCGCCACGAGCCGGTCCGGATCCTGGAGATCGGCATCGGCGGCTACGACTCGGAGTCGCTGGGCGGCGAGTCCCTGTACATGTGGCAGCGGTTCTTCCCCCGCGGCCTGGTCTACGGGCTGGACATCTTCGCCAAGCCCGGTGTCACCGGCCCGCGCATCCGCACCGTGCGCGGCGACCAGAACGACCCGGCCTTCCTGCGCGAACTCGGCGAGACGGCGGGCCCGTTCGACATCGTCGTGGACGACGGCAGCCATGTGAACGAGCACGTGCGCACCAGCTACGAGACGCTGTTCCCCTATGTGCGGCCCGGCGGCTTCTACGTCATCGAGGATCTGCACACCGCGTACTGGCCCGAGTTCGGCGGCGAACTGCCCCCCGGGTCCCCGGCGACCACGACCGGCTTGCTCAAGGACCTCATCGACGACCTGCACCGCTGCGAACTCGCACCGGACGAGGAACCGGCCGGCAACCACCCGTCCGACATCTCGATCTACCACAATCTGGCAGTCCTCAGGAAGGGGATCGCCCACGAGCGGGGCATTCCCGCTTGGGTCCAGCAACGCGCGGACCAATGGATTCACCCTGGCCGGAAGTGATCGGCCGGGCCACCAGGAAATGCGGTAGTTGTGGTCTTCAACCGCACGGCAACCACCGCACCGCTTCCCTCACATGAAAGACGCACGTTCACATGAGTGAGCCCAGACGAGTCACCTTCGGTCTCAAGACCACGCCCATGCACGTCGATTACGACGACATCCTCCGGGTGTGGCTGGAGGCCGACGAGATCCCCGAGATCGAACACGCCTGGCTGTGGGACCACATGCTGCCCCTGGCCGGACCGAAGGACGGGAAGATCTACGAGGGCTGGACGCTCCTGGCCGCGCTGGCCGCGCAGACGCGGCGCCTGCGGCTCGGACTTCTGGTCACCAGCAACCGCATCCGCCAGCCTGCCGTCCTCGGGAAGATCGCGACCACGGTCGACGTGGTGTCCCGGGGCCGGCTGGTCATGGGCCTCGGGGTGGGCGGCACGCACCAGCCCGCGGGCGCCGGCGGCATCGCCGGTGACAACCCGGCGATCGCCGAGTACGAGGCGTACGGCCTCACCCTGGTGCCGCCCGCCGAGGGCATCGCGCGCCTGGAGGAGACGGTCACCATCCTCAAGCGCATGTGGACCGAGAAGGAGTTCGACTTCGAGGGCCGCTACTACACGCTGAAGGGCAACCGCAACGAGCCCAAGCCCGTCCAGCCGTCGGGCCCGCCCCTGCTCATCGGCGGCTGGGGCAACCGGACGCTGCGGCTGGTGGCGGAGCACGCCGACATCTGGAACATCCCCGGACCGCCGCACAACCAGCTCGACTACATCACCGACCGGGCCCGGGTGCTCGACGAGCACTGCGCGGCCATCGGCCGGGATCCGTCCGAGATCAGCAGGTCGGTGCAGGTCGTCATCTCCTACGACGACATCGCGGCGTCCCGCCGGACCGTGCTGGAACTGGTCCGCGCCGGTCTCGACCACATCGTCCTCAGCCTGCCGCGCGGCTACCCGCAGGGCGTGGCCCGCTGGCTGACGGAGGAGGTCATCAAGCCGGTGCGGGCGGAACTGCCCGCGTAGTGGCACCACTTCGTCCGGGGCCCGGTCTGCTCAGCAGGCCGGGCCCTTTTCCGTGATGGACCGTGTGAAGGGCCAGGCAACCATGACACGCGTACTGTTCACGACCGCAGCGATGGCCGCCCACGTCCGGCCGACCGTGCCCCTGGTGAAGGAACTGGTGGACGGAGGCCACGACGTGGCCTGGTACACCGGGCCGGAGTTCGAGGACGTCGTCACCCGCACCGGGGCCCGCTTTCTGGCGGCCCGGGCCGGCGCCGACTTCGGCGGCGCACTCGCCCGCACCGGCGGCAAGGGCCGCGGCTTCTCGGGGCTCAACAGGCTGGTGCTCGAACTGTTCCTGAAACCCATCCCCGCGTACGCGCGGGAACTGGCGGACGTCTTCGACACGTTCCGCCCCGACGTGGTCGTCTCGGACCACAGTTTCCGCGCCGGCCTGCTCGTGGCGGAGCAGCGGGGCATCCCGCGAGTGGCGTTCTCCGCCGGTCCGCTGAACCTGTCGAGCAGGGACACCGCTCCCTTCGGCCTCGGCTGGCAGCCGTCGTCGTCGCTGCCGGGGCGGCTGCGCAACCGGGTCATGAGCCGGCTGATGTACGGCGTCGTCTACCGGGAGCGCCAGCGGGTCCTGGGGCGCATCCGCGCGGAGATGGGGCTGCCGGCCCTCGGCGGGTACAGCATCGACTGGGTCGCGCGGACCTGCGACCGGTATCTGCAGACGGGGGTGCCGGAGTTCGAGTACCCGCGCAGCGACCTGCCGCCGTCGGTGGAGTTCATCGGCCCGACGCAGCCGGAGGAGGACGGCGCCGCGCCCCGGCCGCAGTGGTGGCCGGAGGTCCTGCGGGCGCGTGCGGCGGGCCGTCCGGTGGTCTTCGTGACCCAGGGGACCATCGCGACCGGTCTGTCCCGCCTGGTGCTGCCCACCATCGAGGCGCTGGCCGGCCAGGACGTGCTGGTGGTGGCCACGACCAGCGGTCAGGACCCGGAGACGGTGCTGCCGGCCGAGCGCCGCCCCCAGCATGTGCTGCTCGCGCCCTTCGTGCCGTACGGCGCCATGCTGCCGCTGACCGACGTGCTCGTCACCAACGGTGGGTACGGCGGGGTCCAGCACGCCCTGTCGCACGGGGTGCCGCTGGTGGTGTCCGGGACGAGCGAGGACCGGATGGAGACCAACGCCCGGGTCGTGTGGGCGGGGGTGGGCGTCTCGCTGAGGACCGACACCCCTTCGGTGGACCGGCTGCGGCAGGCGGTGGACACCGTCCTGCGCGATCCCTCCTACCGGGCGCGGGCCCGGTCCGTGCAGCGGGCGCTGGCGTCCCTGGCCGGTACCGGCCGGGCGGCGGCGGCCATCGTCGAGGCGGCTGCCGCCGGACGCACGCCGGCGGGCGGGGTGTGACGGCGGCCCGGTGAACGGCGAAGGCCGGCCCCGCGTGGTGACGGGGCCGGCCTTCGCCGGGTCGGACCGTGCGGGAGGGGACCGTCAGGAGACGGAGCACAGTCCGGCGGGCGACGAGGTGCCGCAGGCGTTCTGCGAGAAGGTGATGCCGGTGCCGACGCCGTCCCAGACGATGTCGTCCGGTCCGTTGCGGCGCAGCGCGTTCGAGGTGATGGCGATGTCGCCCTGCGTGGTGGGGTCCGCCGGGTCGTAGACGCGGCTGCTGACGATCACGATGCCGCCGGAGAGCCGGTCGGGGCCGGTGTTGTCCGTGACGGCGTTGCGCTCGACGGTGGCCCGGGTGGTGCCGACCAGGATGACGCCGGCTCCCTGCACGGACTCGGGGAAGCCGTACTTGCCGGGGCAGTCGGCGTTGTTGGCGGTGAACGCGTTGTCCGCGACGTGAAGGAGTTCGCCGCCGGGCACGCGCTGGCTGTCGGAGAACGAGAAGAAGCCCGAGCAGCTGCCGGTCACGGTGTTGTGGTTCACCTCGACACCGGAGCTGTCGTACGAGGAGATGCCGTAGGCGGAGCGGGTCACGGCGTTGTCGGTGACGACGGTGTTCGAGCCGGGGATGTTGTAGTTGCCGATGTAGACGCCGGCCCGGGCCACGTCGCTGATCGCGTTCTTGCTGATGACGCTGTTCTTGGAGACGGTGTCGGTCACGCCGTACGACCCGCTGTTGACGACGGTGTTGCCGTCGGCCTGGGTGCCGTCGGTGGCGGAGAGGGATATGCCGACCTTGAAGCCGTCGATGCGTACGCCGGTCACCCGGCCGCCGTGGACGAAGCTCGTGGCGTGCGAGCTGGGGCCGTCGGTGCCGTCCACGGTGCCGCGGAAGCAGATGGCGGCCTGGTGCTGACCGCAGTGGTTGGCGGGGAAGGCGGCCGGCGGCTTGATCACCGTTCCGTTGGGCCCCGATCCGGCGCCCTTGATCGTGATGTTGTCCTTCTCGACCTGCACGCTCTCCTGGTACGTGCCGGCGGTCAGCTGGACGGTGTCGCCCGGCTGGGCGGCGTCCACGGCAGCCTGGATGCTCTGGCCGGGGCTGACGGTCCGTACGGTCGCCGCGTGCGCCGTGCCCGCGGTCGCCACCGCCCCCGCACCGACCACCATGACCGTGGCCACGGACAAGAACGTCTTTTTCATGGATGCTCCTCGTCACAAGACGACGTCGAGGGGCGCTCTCGCCTCCGCAGCGGGAGGGGCGCCGACGGGATCCAGCCACCACGGGTGGCGGTCGGCCACCGACGATACGGCGCCGGGCGCCCGACAACATCAGCACAAAGGCGTACGCCGGTTCGCGGGCGGGCGACGCGTGCCGGGCTCCAACCCGGTTCCACCCCGGCTCTAGCGCGAGGCGTTTGGCTCGGTGCCGCTCCGGGCGACAGCGGCCCGGACCGACCAGCAGAAGGGGTGAGCGTGTGCGAGTCGTGGTGATCGGCGCCGGCGGACTGCTCGGCACCGCGTTCCGCCGGGTCGCGGGCGAACTTCCGGACGTGGAGGCCCTGTTCCCCGGGCGGAGTGAACTGGACGTGACCGATCCGCTCTCCGTGGAGAGATACCTCGGCGCCACCGCACCGGACGGCGTGGTGAACGCCGCCGCGCTGCTCCCGGCGGATCTGTGCGAGACCCATCCGCGCACCGCCTACGAGATCCACGCGCTCGGCGCCCGCTGGGTGAGCCGGGCCTGCGAACGGCTCGGCGCGGTCTCGGTGTACATCAGCACCGACTTCGTCTTCGACGGGACGAGCCGGGACGGCTACGCGCCCGACTCCCCCACCCGCCCGACGCTCACCTACGGGATCACGAAGCGGGCGGGGGAGCTGGAGACCTGCCTGGGCGCGTCGCGTCACCTCGTGCTGCGCACCGCGGGCCTGTTCGGGCCGCCGCCGCCCGGTACCGGCGTCCGCCCCTGCTTCGTGGACCGCATCCTGCGCAAGGCCGACTCCGGCGAGCCGGTCCAGGTCGTCGACTCGGTGGTGATGTCCCCCACCTACACCGTCGACCTGGCCCGCATGACGTTCGCCCTGCTGCTCGACGGCGCCGCCTCGGGCGTCCATCACGCGGTCGGCCAGGGCGCCGCCTCCTGGTACGAGGTGGCGGCGACGGCGGTCCGGCTGGCGGGCCGGAACGTCCCCGTGACGCCCCAGCGGGAGCAGAGCCACGTGGCGGCGACCCGCCCGGCCCGCACCCCGCTGACCGGGGCGCTCCCGGGCCGGGCCCGCGCCCACCAGCGCCCGTGGCAGGAGGCACTCGCCGAGTACCTGCGCGAGTACTGGCCGGCCCCGCCGCGCGCCGCCGGGTCCGCCGGTCCTCGAGGCCCCGGCGAGTGACCGGCGACCCCTGCCCGAGCGGGGTTCAAGAGGCGTGCGAGCGCACGGGCCGAGACTCCGGTCGTCTCCCGACACGATCGGAAGGGGTCTCCATTGGCCGACCACCGGAGCTTCGCGGAACTCATGTGGGATCGTGCGCAGTCCCTCGGTGACCGGAACGCCTACCTCATGCTGCCGGCGGACGGCGGTACGGCGGAGCCCGAGCCGGTCACCTACGGGACGCTGGACCGCGCCGCCCGCTCACTCGCGGCCACGCTGCAGCGGCTGCCGCACCGCCCCACGCGTGTCCTGATCGCGCAGAGCCGCGCCCGGCACGTCGCCGAGTCCCTGCTCGCCTGCTGGTACGCCGGGGCGACGGCGATCCCGGTGTCGCCGGGCGGCGGGCGGCACCACGCGGAGCGGCTGCGGCGCATCCTCAAGGACGCCCGCGTCGACGCCGTGCTGTCCGACCGCTCCGGTGCCTCGGAGCTGTCGCGGGAACTGGCCTGGGCGGGCCGGCAGGTCCCGTGTCTGGCGGTGGACGGCGCCGCACCGGCGGACCCCGGCGACTGGCGGCGGCCCGGCGCCCAGAGCACCGAGGCGGCGCTGATCCAGTACACCTCCGGCAGCTCGGGCGAGCCGAAGGGGGTGATGGTCTCGCACCGGAACCTGCTGGCCAACCAGGAGGCGATCAGCCGCGCCTTCGGCACCGACGGCCGCAGTGTGATCGGCGGCTGGCTGCCGCTCCACCACGACATGGGGCTCATCGGGCAGCTGCTGCACCCGCTGTGGCTGGGTGCGCGCGGCGTCGTGATGGCGCCCTGGGCCTTCGCCCACGAACCGCTGAGCTGGCTGCGCATGATCGGCGAGTACGGGGTGACCGCCACGGCCGCGCCGGGCTTCGCCTACGACCTGTGTGTGCGCCGGGTGCCGCGGGAGCGGATCGCCGAACTGGACCTGTCCGGTCTGGAGACCGCCGTCGTGGGTGCCGAACCCGTCCGGGCCGAGACGCTGCGCGCCTTCACCGAGCGGTTCGCCCCGGCGGGCCTGCGTCCCGGCGCCCTGCGCCCCGCCTACGGACTCGCGGAGGCGACCCTGCTCGTCAGCGCCGGCGCCCCGGCGCCCCGGCCCCGGCAACGCGCGGTGGACGCCGGGGCGTTGGAGGAGGGACGGCTGCGGCCCGCGGTGCCGGGGGGACGGCAGCGCACCCTGGTCGGCTGCGGGCGCCCGGCCGACAGCGAGGTGCGGATCGTGGCGCCGGAGAGCCGAGCCGTACTGCCGGACGGTGAGGTCGGCGAGATATGGGTCCGCGGTGACGGTGTGGCGGCCGGCTACTGGGGGCGGCCGGCGGACACCCGGGCCGCCTTCGACGCCCGCACCGGCGACGGCGCCGGCGGATTCCTGCGCACCGGCGACCTGGGGGTGCTGGACGGCGGAGAACTGTTCGTCACCGGACGCCTGAAGGACATCCTGATCGCCCAGGGCCGGCACCTGCACCCGCACGACCTGGAACAGTCGGTGCAGAGCGCGAGCCCGCTGTGCGGTGCCGCCACGGTGTTCAGCGTCGAGTCGGAGCACGAGCACATCGTCGTGATCCAGGAAGTGGCCGCGGGACACACCACCGACCCGGATCTCGGGCGGCTCGGCGAGACCCTCCAGGGCCGGCTCGCCAGCGACTTCGCCGTGCCCTCGCCGAGCATCGTCCTGGTGCGGCCGGGCACCATCCGCCGGACCACCAGCGGCAAGGTCCGGCGCTCCCGCATGCGGCAGCTGTTCCTGAGCGGATCCCTCGATCCCCTGCACGCGGACCTGACGGCCGAGGTCCGTGAGCTGCTGCGGGTGTCCTGCCCGTGAGCTGCGCGGACGCCTCGAAATGACCTCGCTCCACCGGTCGAACTTGTGAATATCTCACTGTCCGGCACGTCCACCCGCTGCGAGACTGTGCGCGTCGCTTCGCCCCAGCAAGCACAAGTCGCCTAGGGAGACGCCCATCGTGGACATGGAGATCGGTTTGCTCGGTCCGATGTCGGCCACCGTTGACGGACGATCCATGTTGCCCAGCGCCAGCAAGCCGCGCCAGGTCCTCGCCCTGCTGTCCCTGCACCCGCGGCGCGTCGTGCAGACGGAAGTCCTGATCGAGGAGTTGTGGGGCGCCGCCCCTCCGCGCAGCGTGCTGACGACACTCCAGACCTATGTGCTTCAGCTGCGCCGCGGGCTGTCGGAGGTCCTCTCCCCCGACGGCCCCCCGGCCAAGGAGGTGCTCGTGACCTCCCGGGGCGGCTATCTGCTGACGGTCTCCCGGGAGAACACGGACGTCGGCCGGTTCGACGACTTGCTCGCCCGCGGTCAGCGGGCGTTCCGGGCGGGCGACTGCGCCGCCGCGTCCCGGCTGCTGAGCCAGGCACTCGGCCTGTGGCGCGGTCCCGTCGTGGCCGACGCCCGGCACGGCCGCACCCTGGAGATAGAGTCGGCGCGCCTGGAGGCGGACCGTCTCAGCGCCCAGGAGCTGCGGATCTCCGCCGAGTTGCGGATGGGCGGCCACCGGGCGCTCCTCGGTGAGCTGACGGCGCTGGCCGGGGCCTACCCCCTGCACGAGCGGCTGCACGGCCAGCTGATGCTGGCGCTGCACCGGGCGGGCCGCACCGCGGAGGCCCTGGCGGCCTTCCACCGGCTGCGTCGCACGCTGCTCGACGAGCTGGGCCTGGAGCCGACCCGGCACATCCGGCACCTGCACCAGGCCATGCTCGTCCCGGACACGACCATCCTGGCCCGCGGCGGCCTGCTGGAGGAGGCCGTGCTCACCGGCTGACCCCCCTGCCGGCCGGCGGCCGGCTCCGCGCCGGACCGGCGGGCTCGAGCAGGCGTCGAGTCCCCGTCCAGCCCCCACGGTGACCGTGTGACCACCTGCCCGGCCCGTACCGCCCGCACCGGCGGACCGGGCCTTCGGATCAACGGACACCCGGTCGGGGGCCTGCCATGATTCCCACTGTCCTCGCTCCGTTCCCGCCCGCTTCCCCGGTGCGCGTGCTGTGCTTCCACCACGCGGGCGGCGGGGCGTCCGCCTTCGCCTCGTGGGCGCGTGCCCTCGGCCCCCACTGGGCGCCGGTCGGCGTACGGCTGCCCGGCCGGGAGACCCGGCGGCACGAGCCGCGCGTCACCCGGCACCAGGCCCTGCTCGACGACCTGGACGGCAGCCTGGGGGCGCTGCCGGACCGGCCGTACGTGCTCTACGGGCACAGCATCGGCGCGCTGGTGGCCCACGCGTTCGCGCAGCACCGCAGCCGGCTGGGGCACCCCCCGCTGGCCCTCCTGGTCGGCGCCTGCCCGCCCCCGCACGTCGTGCCGGCGCCGCCGCTGAC
>NZ_JBEXKG010000164.1:0-16019 GCF_040609555.1 Streptomyces sp. NPDC004658 | reverse complement strand
GGCTGGAGTGAGGGGTGCAGGTAGCCGCCGCTGAGCTCCAGGACCCCGGGGGGCGGGGCGGCCAGCGAGACCGTGACGCCGGAGGCGTCCACGGTGCGCGGTACGAGGTCGGCGGCGCCGTCGGCGCTCAGCGCGACCTCCTGCCAGGAGGTGTCCCCGGCCGGGGTCGCGGTCCGCTGCGGCCGGGCCCGGAAGGCGCCCGCGCCCGGCCGGGTGACCACCAGGCCCTCGGCGGCGAGCTGGGCGAGCGCCCGGGAGACGGTCACCGGACTCACCCGGAACCGCTCGACCAGTGCCCGACTCGATGGAAGCTTTCCACCAGGAGAGTAGCGGTCAAGCTCCCTTCGCAGCTGTTCGGCCAGGTCCCCCACACTGCTACGCTGTTGCATGAGAACACAGAGTAGCGCTACTACCGCGAGTCCGATAGCAGTCAGCGCTCCCCGGGAGTTCCGGGGACTCGGCACCGTCCAGGCCGCCCTCGGCGTGGTCGCCTTCTCCCTGACCTTCCCCGCGACCGCCTGGGGCCTGGAGAGCTTCGGCCCGTGGTCGCTGGTGGCGGTGCGCGGCGTCCTCGCGGCGCTCGTCGCCGGTGGCTGCCTGCTGGCCCTGCGCGTACGGCTTCCGGCGCGGCGGCACCTCGCCGGGCTCGCCGTGGTCGCCGCCGGAGTGGTGCTCGGCTTCCCGATGCTGACCACGCTCGCGCTGCAGACGTCCACCACCGCCCACGCGGCCGTGGTGGTGGGCCTGCTGCCGCTGACCACCGCCGTGTTCTCCGCCCTGCGCACCGGCGCCCGGCCCTCGCGCCGGTTCTGGCTGGCGGCCGTGGCGGGCGCTGCGGCCGTGCTCGCCTTCACCGTCGGCCAGAGCGGCGGCGCGCTCACCCTGGCGGACGGCTACCTCTTCGGGGCGCTGCTGGTGTGCGCGGCCGGGTACACCGAGGGCGGCCGGCTGGCCCGGGTCATGCCGGGCTGGCAGGTCATCGGCTGGGCGCTGGTGCTGTGCGTGCCGCTGACCGTGCCGGCCGCGGCGCTGGCGCTGACGTACGAGCCGGTGCACCTGAGCGCGCACGGCGTCGCGGGCCTGGTGTGGGTGGCGATCGGCTCGCAGTTCCTCGGGCTGGTCGTCTGGTACCGGGGGATGGCGGCCGTCGGCATCCCCCGGGCCAGCCAGTTGCAGTTGGCTCAGCCCCTGCTCACACTGGTGTGGTCGGCGCTGCTGCTGGGCGAGCACTTCACGGCGGCCGCTCCCCTGACCGCCGTCGCCGTGCTCGTGTGCATCGCCGTCACTCAGCGGTCGTGATCGTGAGGAGGGCCTGTAGATGCGCGCATCCAAGGGCGACAAGCTGGTCCAGCACGGCAGGGTGGTGGGTCAGCACGACCACGTCTCGGAAGTCGTAGAAGTGCTCGGGCAGGAGGGCAACCCGCCGTATCGCGTCCGTTTCGAGGACGGGCACGAGGCGATCATGTCCCCCGGACCCGACTGCCAGGTCAAGCACAAGGACGAGCAACAGCAGTAGTCAGCGCGGTGGGTGCGCCGGCGCCGGGTAGTGGTCGGCGACCACCCGTGCCATCGCCCCGATCGGATCGGCCGCCAGGTCCGCCGCGGCGAAGAAGACGTGCCCGCTCACCTGCGGGTACCGGGCGGCGAGGGTCAGGTGCCGGGACAGCTCGACCGGGTCCCGCCAGGCCGACGGCTGCCCGGCGGCGCCCGCCCGGTACAGGGCCTCGCCGATGTACAGGTGGGTCGGGGTGTCCTTGGCGGCCTCCGCCCACCAGGCCACGAGACGGGCGTAGTCGGCGGCGGGGTCCCCGATGTGCCAGTAGAGCTGCGGGACGACGTAGTCGATCCAGTGGTTGCGGACCCAGGTGCGGGTGTCCGCGTACAGGTCGTCGTACGTCTCCACGCCCGCCTGGGTGTCGGAGCCGCGCGGGTCGGTCGACGCGTTGCGCCACACCCCGAAGGGGCTGACGCCGAACCGGGTGCCGGGCCGGACCCGGTTGATGCCGGCGGCCATCTCGCGCACCAGGGTGTCGGTGTTGTTCCGGCGCCAGGCGGCCCGGGAGGAGAAGGCGCCGCCGTGGCGGTCGTACGCGTCGTCGTCGTCGAAGGTCTCCCCGTCGACCGGATAGGGGTAGAAGTAGTCGTCGAAGTGCACGGCGTCGACCGGGTAGCGGGCGACCGCGTCGAGGATCGCCTGCCGCACGAAGGCGCGGACCTCGGGCAGGCCGGGGTTGTAGTAGAGCCGGCCGTCGTAGGGCACCACCCAGTCGGGGTGCCTGCGGGCCGGGTGCGAGGCGGCCAGCCGGCCCGGGTCGGTGTGCTGGGCGATCCGGTACGGGTTGAACCAGGCGTGCAGTTCCAGGCCGCGGGCGTGCGCCTCCTTCACGGCCGTGCCGAGCGGGTCCCAGCCCGGGTGCCTGCCCTGGGTGCCGGTGAGGTACTCGGACCACGGCTCGTACGGCGACGGCCACAGCGCGTCGGCCGTGGGCCGCACCTGGAGGATCACCGT
The DNA here is from genome assembly GCF_040609555.1 of Streptomyces sp. NPDC004658. NCBI lineage: Bacteria > Bacillati > Actinomycetota > Actinomycetes > Kitasatosporales > Streptomycetaceae > Streptomyces > Streptomyces sp. NPDC004658. Next base: position 13,510 of record NZ_JBEXKG010000164.1, on the reverse strand, counting down.
GTTGAGACGGTCGCGGACCGCGCGGTCGAGGTGGGCGATCAGCTCCTTGCGCTGCGCGCTCGCCGTGAGGCCCGTCCGCGAGGGCCAGTCCCGGTTGGCGACGGTGGCGATCCACACCCCCCGCATCCCGGCGCCCGCGCGCGAGGCGCGGCCGGCGGGGTGCGGTGCCGCGGCCGGGCCGGCCCGGCCCGGTGCCGGGTCCGTCGCGCGCCTCGTGGGCACCCCCGGCACCGTCGCCAGCGTGGACAGCGCGCCCAGGGCGAAGGTCCGCCGTGCCATGCGCCTCATCGGCACACCCCCATACGCTCCGGATCCGCGTGTTCACGGATCGTTCCGCGGTTCAGGATGCCCCCACCCCGGCGATCGATCATCGATACTTGGCGGTAACGTGCACGATCGGAGCAGGCGCCGAACCCGGAGGTCTGCCAGCGAGCCGGAGAACTCAGCGAAGGGAACGATGTGACCGACATCGAGCGCGTCGGAGTCGTGGGCTGCGGCCAGATGGGCGCGGGCATCGCCGAGGTGTGCGCCCGCGCGGGACTGGACGTGAAGGTCGCCGAGACCACCGGCGAAGCCCTGGAGATCGGCCGTACCCGGCTGTACAACTCCCTGGCCAAGGCCGCCGAGCGCGGCAAGATCACCGAGGAGGAGCTGGACGCCACGCAGGCGCGGCTGAGCTTCACCACCGACCTCGGCGAGTTCGCCGACCGGGACCTGGTCATCGAGGCCGTCGTCGAGAACGAGCAGGTGAAGACGGAGATCTTCCAGGTGCTCGACCAGGTGGTGACCCGGCCGGACGCGATCCTGGCCTCCAACACCTCCTCGATCCCGCTGGTGAAGCTGGCGGTCGCCACCTCCCGCCCGGACCACGTCGTCGGCATCCACTTCTTCAACCCGGCCCCGGTGCAGAAGCTGGTCGAGCTGATCCCGGCGCTCACCACCTCCGAGGGCACGCTCAGCCGCGCCCAGGTCTTCGCCGAGAAGGTGCTCGGCAAGCACGCCATCCGCGCCCAGGACCGCTCCGGGTTCGTGGTGAACGCGCTGCTGGTGCCGTACCTGCTGTCCGCGATCCGGATGTTCGAGTCGGGCATCGCGAGCCGCGAGGACATCGACAACGGCATGGAGATGGGCTGCGCCCACCCGATGGGCCCGCTGAAGCTGTCCGACCTGATCGGCCTGGACACCATCGTCTCCATCGCCAACTCGATGTACACCGAGTACAAGGAGCCGCTGTACGCCGCTCCCCCGCTGCTCCAGCGCATGGTGGAGGCGGGCCGGCTCGGCCGGAAGACCGGCTCCGGCTTCTACACCTACGGCTGATTACGAAGAGCGACACCGATGGGCCCGGCACCGGATTCCGGTGCCGGGCCCATCCGTTTCACACACCGTGTGCGCGCCGGGCACGCATATGCCCTTCGCACACGCTCCCCACGCGCCCACCAGGGGAGTTGACTCTGCATGCGCAGCAAGGGATGCGGAACCATCCATTTCGACCACCGAAAGGAGCGGACCCGTGACCGCCGAACCCGAGCATCCCGTGGTCCATGGAGAACTCGCAGAGTTACGGCGCCGCCTCGACGTGGCCTACGCCCGCGTCGAGGGAGGACTGGCGCTGCTGCGTCACCGTACCGAGGAGACCGCCAAGGAGCTGGACGAGCTGAACACCCGGATGGCCTCGCTGGAACACGCACGCTGGCCGCTGCCCTCGCTCGCCGCGCTGACCGCGCTCGGTGCGCTGGTGGTGACGGTCTGGCAGGCGCTGGCGGCCCACTAGCCGCCGGCCCTCTAGCCTTCCGCGAGCCTGAGGTGGTGCAGCAGGAGTAACGCGGCCGCCATGTTGGCGGCCGGGACCTCCCCACGGGCGATCAGGTCGGGGACGAGTTTCAGGGGAACCCATTCCCGCCGGTCCGACTCGAAGTCGTCCACGGGGTGTCCGACGTACTCGCCCCGGTCGGACCAGTAGATGTGGTGCCGGGCGTCGGTGAGGCCGTTGGACGGTTCCACGCTCATGAGGTGGTGCAGGGGCCCCGGCCGCCAGCCGGTCTCCTCCTCCAGTTCCCGGGCCGCCGCCCTCGTGATGTCCTCGCCGTCCTCGACGACGCCCGCCGCCAGCTCCCAGCCCCAGCTGTCGGTGATGAAGCGGTGCCGCCACAGCAGCAGCACCTCGTTCGCCTCGTTGACGACCGTGGCCACGGCCACGGGGCGCAGCCGGATCAGGAAGTGGTCGAGGTGCCGGCCGTCCGGCAGCTCGACATCCGCGAGATTGACGCGGAACCAGCGGTTTTCATAGACGGTCTGTTCGCTTTGTTTCGTCCACTGCACGGTTCTGCCACCTTCCGCCGAGTAAGTGGCAATATCGCAGCAGGGACGGTGCACACACAGGGGGCCTACAGCGGTACGCGCAGTGCCCCGTCGATGAGTTCGGCGGCCTCGGCGGTGCCGGCCGAGCCGCAGCGCACCAGGTGCTCGCGCACCGCGCGCAGTCTGTCGCGCAGCCGCTGGGACTCCATTCCCCGGGCCTGCTCCGCCATCTGCACGGCGGTGGCCACGGCCTTGTCGGCGTTGCCCTGGCGCAGTTCGATGGTGCTGAGCATCGCCAGCCGGTGCACCCGCCCCCGGTCGTGCGCCGGGTTGTCGACGGCCGCCGCCGCGTGCTCCCGGGCGGCGGCGAGTTCCCCTAGGCTCAGCAGCGCCTCGGCCACCTGCACATTGACCAGCCCCGGCTGCACATACCCGGTCTCGTCGGGCTCGTGGCCCCGCCGGATCCGCTCGGCCGCCGTCTCCGCCCGGCGGATGCAGGACAGCGCGCTGCCGCTGTCCCCGAGGTGGGCGTACGCCTTGGCCTGCATCGCGTACAGGTCCGAGGCCAGGGCCGGGGTGATGTGCCGGCCGGCGGCGCGCAGCGCGGCCTCGGCGAAGGCGACCGCCTGCCGGTACTCCCGCATGAACAGCGACTGGTTGACCAGCAGCGCGATGACGTACGCCCCAAGGCCCCGGTCCCCGCTGGCCTTTGCCAGCCGCAGCGCCTGGTGGAAGTAGCGCTGGGCGAGCCCGTGCGCGTCGGAGTCGTACGCGCAGATGCCGGCGATCGCCACCAATCCGCCCGTGGCCCGGTGCAGTTGACGGCCGGTTGCGTCGGTGTAGCTGCCCCTCAGCAGCGGCGCGGCCTCGGCGTTGAGGAAGCCGACGATCCGCGTGCGCGTGGCGATGCCGCCGGCCTTGCGGTACATCTGCTCGTAGTGCGTCCGGGCGGCGCGCAGCATCTCGATGTCGGCCGTGGTGACCCGGTGCCGGCCACCGCGGGAGACGTCGACGTCCTCGGGCGGGTTCTCCCACTCCCACACCGGCATCACCGCCGGGGTGCCGGTGACGGCCGGGGCGCCCAGCACATGGGGCCGCTGCTGTTCGTCGGAGCGCCACAGGGCGGTGGCCCGCTCCACGAACCCGCCCAGCGAACCGGCGTGCGGGGTACTGGGCTCGCCGGGCACGCCGAGCCCGATGTCGTCGAGCGTGACGGGCCGCTGGAGCCGTGCCGCGAGCACCTCGCAGATCAGGTCCGGCACCTGACCGCGGGGCCGCTGCCCCTTCAGCCAGCGCGCCACGGCGGTGTGTTCGTACCGCAGCGCGAGTCCGCGGGCGCGGCCCGCCTGGTTGACGTGGGCGGCGAGGCCGGCGTGCGAGATCCCCGCCTCGTCCAGGATGGCGTCGAGCAGAGTGTTGGGCTGCATGGGATGCCCCCCGAGTGGCCTGGTGCGGTCAGCGTAGTGGCTCCGCGTTCACACGGGGTGTGAACGGAGTGCCCGTATCCGCGGCGTACGCGCGCTGTCGCGGAGCGTGTCGATCCGGTTGACTGAGATGCCTCGCAAGAGGCCGGCCAAGCCGCCGGCTCCCCCTCGAACGACGGCGGCTTGGCCGGGGCCACGAGGGCTAGCGGTACGGGGTCGGCTGCGGGTGCGTGGGGGCCGAGCGCACCGCTCCCGGGGAGCTGCGGCTCGCCCCTCTTCGGCCGTTGCGCAGGACCAGGACCGCCACGTCGTCCGTGGTCCTGCCGACGGTGTGGCGCAGGAGGCCGGTGAAGACGGTGCGCAGGACCGCCTGGGGTGCAACAGGGTGGTCCCGTACGGCCTCGCGCAAGGCTTCCGGCAGCGAGAAGAACCGCCCCTGGCCGTCGCGTGCGTCCTCCGCCCCGTCCGTGAAGAGCACGAGGGACTCCCCCGGGTGCAGCCGGCCGCAGGGCAGGACCTCCAGCTCCGTCGGCAGCGGGAACGGGCCCAGCGGCGGAAGGGGGTCCCCGCAGGCCAGCTGCTCGACCCGGGTCCCCCTCAGTGCGTACGGCCACGGATGGCCGCAGTTGAGGACGCGCAGGTCGCCGTCCCTGCCGATCTCCAGCAGGAGCACGGTGACGAACTCCTCCGCGACCGGGTGGTCGACGTCGGCCGGACCGTTCGCGGGGTGCTCGGCGCGGGCGCGTTCGCGCAGGTGGCGGGCGAGGGCGCGGTCCAGCCTGCGGAGCACGCGGCCGAGTTCGGGCTCGTCGTGGGCGGCCTCGCGGAAACTGCCGAGGAGGGCGGCGACGGTGCCGAGGGCGGCCAGGCCGTGCCCCCGTACGTCCCCCATCACCACCCGGACCCCGTGTTCCGTGGCGACGGCCTCGTACAGATCGCCGCCGACGCGCGCGCCCCGGTCGGCGGACAGCTGGGCGGCGGCGACGTCGATCCCGTCGAGTCGCGGCGGCAGCGGACGCAGGACGACGTTCTGCGCGGCGTTCGCCGCCCGCCGGGCGAGCCGCAGCTCCCGCAGCAGGGAGCGGCGGACATGGACTATGAGGCCGGTGCCGACGGCGACGAACACGGCACTGGTGACGATGCGGGCCCCGAGCCCGTTCTGCTGGGCGAGCGGGCAGCCGAACTTGTAGCCGACCGCGACGGCTCCCCAGACCGTGGGCAGTACGGCTGCCCGCCCGGTGGGCGCCCGTGCCTTGATGCGGATCATGCCTCTGGTCCCCCATATGGGCCCTGACAGAGGAATCGGACCGACCCCGAAAGGCCGGTCCGATTCTGTCGACGGCGTGACCCGGGCGGGCCGGATCACCCTCACTTCCCACCCGAACGAGTGAGCTGCCGCCGGTCAGCCCGCATTTATGCAGCTGGCGGAGGCGATCAGCCCCGCAGCACCGCACCCGTCCGCTCGCCCGCGAGGGCGACCGCCGCGTCCCGCGCGGCTGAGGCCTCGTCCACGGTCAGCGTGCGGTCGGCGGCCCGGAACCGCAGCGCGTACGCGAGCGACTTCCGGCCCTCCCCGAGCTGCTCGGCGTTCTCGTACACGTCGAACAGCCGGATGGACTCCAGCAGCTCTCCGGCACCCTCACGCAGCGCCGCCTCGACCTCCACGGCCGGGACCGGCTTGTCGACGACGAGGGCGACGTCCTGCGTGGCGACCGGGAAGGTGGAGATGCCCGGCGCCTGCGGGACACCGTCGCCCACCGCCTCCAGGGCGTCCAGGTTCAGCTCCATCGCGCACGTGCGCTCGGGCAGCCCCAGGGCCTTGACGACCCGCGGGTGCAGTTCTCCCGCATGGCCCACGACCTGCTCGGCGCCGTCGGCGACGACCACCAGCTCGGCGCACCGGCCGGGGTGCCACGGACCGTACTGGCTCTTGCGGACGACCAGTTCGGCACCGGCCTCCCGGGCGACGGCCCGCCCCGCCTCGACCGCGTCGGCCCAGTCGGCCGGACGGCCCTTGCCCCACCAGCCGGCCTGCTCTCGGGCGCCGGCGAGGACGACGGCCACGTGCCGGGGCTGCTCGGGCAGCGCGGCGTTCAGCGCGGCGATCTCCTCGTCCGTGGGACGCCGGTCGACGGGCAGGTGCGTGGCGCCGCGCGACTCCTCGCGCGGCAGGAAGACCAGCCCGGTCTCGAACAGGGCGAGGTCGTGCGAGCCGCGGCCGTCGTTGCGCCGCAGGGCGCCGAGCAGGCCCGGCAGCAGCGTCGTGCGCAGCGCCGGCTCCTCGTCGCTGAGCGGGTTGACCAGCTTCACGACGCGGCGGGCCGGGTCACCGGCCTCCAGTCCGAGCTGGTCGAAGACCTGCTCGGAGAAGAACGGGTAGTTCGGCGCCTCGACGTAGCCCGCGCCGGCCAGCGCCCGGCCGACCCGCCGGTGCAGCCGCTGGCGGTGGGTCAGGCCGCGGCCCGAGGGCGGCTTGGGCAGCGTGGAGGGCAGGTTCTCGTAGCCCTCCAGGCGGATGACCTCTTCGGCCAGGTCGTTCGGGTCGACCAGGTCGGGACGCCAGGACGGCACGGTGACCAGCAGCTCGTCCTGCCCGTACACGTCGCAGCCGACCTGCTGGAGACGGCGTACGACCGTCTCGCGGCCGTAGTCGACACCCGCGACCTTGTCCGGGTGGCCGGCCGGCAGGGTGATGGTGTGCGGGGCCGAGGGCGCGATGATCTCGGTGACGCCGGCCTCCGCGGTACCGCCCGCGAGGAGGACCAGCAGGTCCACCGTGCGCTGCGCGGCGGCAGCGGCGGCCTGCGGGTCGACGCCCCGCTCGAAGCGGCGGGAGGCCTCGGAGAGCAGCTTGTGGCGGCGGGCCGTGCGGGCGATCGAGACGGCGTCGAAGTGGGCGGCCTCGATGACGACGTCGGTGGTGCCGTTGACGCCGTCCTCGGTGATCTCGTGGTCGGCGATCTCCGTGTTGGCGCCGCCCATCACACCGGCGAGGCCGATGGGGCCGCGCTCGTCGGTGATGACCAGGTCCTCGGCGTGCAGCGTGCGCTCGACGCCGTCGAGGGTGACGAGCTTCTCGCCCTCCTGTGCGCGGCGCACGCCGATCGTGCCCTGGACCAGGGACCGGTCGTAGGCGTGCAGCGGCTGGCCCAGCTCCATCATCACGTAGTTCGTGACGTCGACGGCGAGCGAGATCGGGCGCATGCCGACCTTCTGGAGCCGGCGCTGGAGCCAGATCGGGGAGCGTGCCTCGGGGCGCAGGCCGGTGACCGTGCGCGCGGTGAAGCGGTCGCAGCCGAAGGGGTCGGAGACCTGGACCGGGTAGCCGTAGGCGTTCGGCGCGGGGACGTCGATCAGCGCGGGGTCGCGCAGCGGCAGCCCGTAGGCGATGGCGGTCTCGCGCGCGACACCGCGGATGGACAGGCAGTCGCCGCGGTTGGCGGTGACGGCGATGTCCAGGACCTCGTCGACCAGCTCCAGCAGCTCGATGGCGTCCTTGCCGACCTCGGTCTCCGGCGGCAGCACGATGATGCCGTGGGTGCCGTCGTCGCCCATGCCCAGCTCGTCGCTGGAACAGATCATGCCGTGGGACGTCTTGCCGTAGGTCTTGCGGGCGGAGATGGAGAACCCGCCGGGCAGCGTGGCGCCGGGGAGGACCACGACGACCTTGTCGCCGACCTGGAAGTTGCGGGCGCCGCAGACGATCTCCTGGGGCTCACCCGTGCCGTTGGCCTGGCCGACGTCGACGGTGCAGAAGCGGATCGGCTTCTTGAAGCCCTCCAGCTCCTCGATGGTCAGCACCTGGCCGACGACCAGGGGGCCCTTGAGGTCGGCGCCGAGCTGCTCGACCGTCTCGACCTCCAGACCGGCCGAAATGAGCTTGGCCTGGACGTCGCGCCCGGTCTCCGTCGCCGGCAGGTCGACGTACTCCCGCAGCCAAGAAAGCGGGACCCGCATCAGATCTCCATCCCGAACGGCCGGGTGAACCGGACGTCACCCTCGACCATGTCTCGCATGTCCTCGACGTTGTGGCGGAACATCAGCATCCGCTCGATGCCGAACCCGAAGGCGAAGCCGCTGTACTTCTCCGGGTCGACGCCGCAGGCGGTGAGCACCCGCGGGTTGACCATGCCGCAGCCGCCCAGCTCGATCCAGCCCTCGCTGGAGCAGGTGCGGCAGGGCCGGTCGGGGTTGCCGACGGACTCGCCCTTGCAGACGTAGCAGAGCATGTCCATCTCGGCGCTCGGCTCGGTGAAGGGGAAGAAGTTCGGCCGCAGCCGGGTCTTCATGCCCTCGCCGAACAGCGACTGGACCATGTGGTCCAGGGTCCCCTTGAGGTCGGCCATGGTCAGGCCCTCGTCCACGGCGAGCAGCTCGACCTGGTGGAAGACGGGCGTGTGCGTGGCGTCCAGCTCGTCGGTGCGGTAGACGCGGCCCGGACAGATCACGTAGACCGGCAGCTCGCGGTCGAGCAGCGAACGGATCTGCACGGGCGAGGTGTGGGTGCGCAGCACCACGCCGGACTCGGCGCCGCCGTCCGGTCCCTGCACGAAGAAGGTGTCGGCCTCGCCGCGGGCCGGGTGGTCCGGGCCGATGTTCAGGGCGTCGAAGTTGAACCACTCCGCCTCGACCTGCGGGCCCTCGGCGACCTCGTAGCCCATGGCCACGAAGATGTCCTCGATGCGCTCCGAGAGCGTGGTCAGCGGGTGGCGGGCGCCGGCCGGGACACGGTCGTACGGCAGCGTGACGTCGACGTCCTCCTCGACCAGCACGCGGGCGTCCCGCTCGGCCTCCAGCTCGGCCTGGCGCGCGGCGAGGGCCTTGTTCACGGCGCCTCGGGCCATGCCGACGCGCTTGCCGGCCTCGGCCTTGGCGTGCGGGGGCAGGGCGCCGATCTCGCGGTTGGCGAGGGCCAGCGGGGAGGCCGGGCCGGTGTGGGCGACCTTCGCCTCGTGGAGCGCGTCGAGGGAGTCCGCGGCGGCGAAGGCGGCGAGCGCCTCGTCCCGCATGCGCTCGATCTCTTCCGGTTTCAACGCCTCGACCTCGACAGGGTCGTACGACTTATTGGGTGCCGACATCTCTTCCCGTGCTTCCGATTGGCTGGCGGATGGTCCCCGCGACCGTTGGTGGGCCGTGTGAAGACACAAAGGTGCCAAAGGCCGAGTCTAACGGGGTGGAGGTGTACGAATGCGCCCGTGGGCCACTAGGCGAGATACGCCGGGGCGGCCACGGGCAACGTAAATCGGAACTCGGCGCCGCCGCTCGCGGCCCGGCCGACCGTGATCGTGCCGCCGTGGGCCTCCACGATGCCCTTGACGATGTACAGCCCGAGGCCCGTGCCGCCGCGCTTGCTGCCCCGCCAGAAACGGGTGAAGACGCGGTTCATGGACTCCTCCGGGATGCCGGGCCCCTCGTCGCTCACGGTGACCGACGTGCCGGTCTCCTCGCCCTCGCGCGGGGACGGCGTGGGCGTGACGTCAATGGTGACGGTTCCCTCGCCGTGCCGCACGGCATTTTCGATGAGGTTGCTGAGGACCTGGTCGATCTTGTCGGGGTCGGCCCACAGGGCGGGCAGCGGCTGTTCGATGCGGAGCAGGAAGCGGTCGGCGGGCTGGCCGGCGGCGACGTAGGCCTGGATGTGCCGGGAGACGGCGGCGCCGATGTCGACGGGCTGGCGGCGCACCTCCAGCCGCCCGGAGTCGATCCGGGAGATGTCCAGCAGCTCGGCGATGAGGCGGGTGACGCGGTCGGCGTCGGCGTCGACGGTCTCCAGCATGAGCCGCTTCTGGTCGTCGGTGAAGCGTTCCCACTTGGCGAGCAGGGTGGCGGTGAAGCCCTTCACGGAGGTCAGCGGGGAGCGCAGCTCGTGGGCGACGGTGGCGATCAGCTCGGCGTGGCTGCGCTCGGTGCGGCGGCGGGCCTCGGTGTCCCGGAGGGAGACGACCACGCTGCGCACCGGGCCCAGCGGCTCGTCGCGCACATAGCGGGCGCAGACGAGGACCTCCCGGCCGCCGGGCAGCAGCAGATTGCGCTCCGGCTGCCGCACCCGGATGGCGAGCCCGCCGTAGGGATCGGTGAGCTGCCACCAGCGGCGCCCCTCCAGGTCCTCTAAGGGCAGCGCCTTCTCCAGGGACTGTCCGAGGGCGTCGGCGGGCCGGATCGCGGTGATCCGCGCGGCGGCGGCGTTGAAGCAGGTCACGCGGCCGTGCTCGTCGGCGACGACGAGGCCGTCGGGCAACTGGTCGGGATCGACGCCGGAGCCGGCGCACCGGGACGCGGGCGCGCCCCGCGCGTCCCGTCCTTCCGGCGCGGTGCTCGTGCCGGCCACACTCATCCCCGTACCCCACCTCTCAGACGGCGCAGGGCCCCGCGCTGGTCACCCTACTAGCTCTCGGTGACGGATCGGCACCCTCCGGAGGCACGCTGTGCACGGGCCGACGCGTAGAGACATACGGCGGCGGCGGTGGCGAGGTTCAGGCTCTCGGCCTTGCCGTGGATCGGGACGCGTACGACGGCGTCGGCCAGGGCGCGAGTCTCCTCCGGCAGCCCCCAGGCCTCGTTCCCGAACACCCAGGCGGTGGGCCCGCCCATGGTGCCCTTGTCCAGCTCCTCGTCCAGGTCGCGGTCGCCGGCCCCGTCGGCGGCCAGGACGCGCACCCCGGCCTCCTTCAGTCCGGCCACGGCCCGCTCGACGGGGACGCCGACGGCGACGGGCAGGTGGAAGTGGGATCCGACGGAGGCCCGGACGGCCTTGGGGTTGTACAGGTCCACGGAGGCGTCGGTCAGCACCACGGCCTCGGCACCGGCGGCGTCGGCGCAGCGCAGCACGGTGCCGGCGTTGCCGGGGTCCCGCACGTGAGCGAGCACGGCGACCAGCTGGGGCCGGGCGGCGAGGACGTCCTCGAACGGGGTGTCCAGGAACCGGCAGACGCCGACCAGGCCCTGCGGGGTGACCGTGGTGGAGATGTCCGCGATGACCTCGTCGGAGGCGAGGTGCACCCGGGCACCGGCGTCCCGGGCGGCGCCGACGATGTCGGCGTACCGCTCCGCGGCCTCCACGGTGGCGAACAGCTCGACGAGGGTGGGGATGCCGCCGGCCCGGTGCCCGGCCGCCTCACGGACGGCCTGCGGCCCTTCGGCCAGGAACAGCCGATCCTTGCTCCGGAAGTTCCGCTTGGCGAGCCGCCGGGCGGCCAGGACACGGGCGGAACGGGGGGAGATGAGCTCAGGGGTGGCGGGGGGCATCCTCGTACTTTCGGAGACTCGTGGCGCCCCGGAGGGGCGCGGGGAACTGCGCGACCAGCCCCCACCGGCTGTCGGCCGAACGACCGCCGAGGGGCCCAACGACAGGACCCGCAAGCCGTAACAGCCTGCGGGTCCTACAGTGAGCGTCGGCTCAAGGCCAGCGCAGCGTCACGCGGCCTTCGGAGCGTTCACGTCCGACGGCAGCGCCTTCTGCGCCACCTCGACGAGCGCCGCGAAGGCGTTCGCGTCGTTCACGGCCAGCTCGGCCAGGATCTTGCGGTCGACCTCGACGTTCGCGGCCTTCAGACCCTGGATGAAGCGGTTGTAGGTGATGCCGTTGGCGCGGGCAGCGGCGTTGATGCGCTGGATCCACAGCTGACGGAAGTCGCCCTTGCGCTTCTTGCGGTCGTTGTAGTTGTAGACCAGCGAGTGGGTGACCTGCTCCTTGGCCTTGCGGTACAGGCGCGAACGCTGACCGCGGTAGCCGGAGGCCTGCTCGAGGATCGCCCGGCGCTTCTTGTGGGCGTTGACTGCCCGCTTGACGCGTGCCACTTGTTAACTCCTTGTAGCGGGGTCGTGGGTGTCCTCACACGACCCGGAATCGATTCGGTCCCGGTCCCGACGCACGGCGCTCAGAGCGCCGCCGCGTCACTTGCCGAGAAGCTTCTTGATCTTCGCGGCGTCGCCCGGGGCCATCTCGGCGTTGCCGGTGAGGCGACGCGTGACGCGGGACGACTTGTGCTCGAGCAGGTGGCGCTTGCCGGCGCGCTCACGGAGCACCTTGCCGGAGCCGGTGATCTTGAAGCGCTTGCTGGCACCGCTGTGCGACTTGTTCTTCGGCATAGCGCCGTTATCTCCTCGTCGGTGGCGCTCCGGTGCCCGGTCGTGAAACCGGGCACGGCGGAGCGTCGCTCTCTTCTTTCGGTTACATCCTCGGGGACGTACGCGGAGGTACGTCCCCCGGGATCACGCCTCGGCAGGCTCCTCGGACGGCGCCTCAGCCTCGGCAGGGTTCTGCGACTTGCCGGGGTTCGCCTTCGCTTCGGCCTTGCGGGCCTCCTGCGCCTGGCGGGCCTCGGCCATCGCCTCGGTCTTCTTCTTGTGCGGACCGAGGACCATGATCATGTTCCGGCCGTCCTGCTTCGGGTTCGACTCCACGAAGCCGAGGTCCTGGACGTCCTCCGCGAGCCGCTGCAGCAGTCGGTAGCCCAGCTCGGGGCGGGACTGCTCGCGACCACGGAACATGATCGTGATCTTGACCTTGTCGCCCTGCTTGAGGAACCGGACGACGTGACCCTTCTTGGTGTCATAGTCGTGCGGGTCGATCTTCGGCCGGAGCTTCATCTCCTTGATGACCGTGTGCGCCTGGTTCTTGCGCGCCTCACGGGCCTTCATGGCCGACTCGTACTTGAACTTCCCGTAGTCCATGAGCTTGCACACGGGCGGACGGGCGTTCGCCGCGACCTCGACCAGGTCCAGGTCGTACTCCTGCGCAAGCTCCAGTGCCTTCGCGAGCGGCACGATGCCGACCTGCTCGCCACTGGGACCGACAAGTCGCACCTCGGGAACGCGAATCCGGTCGTTGATGCGGGGCTCGGCGCTGATGGATCCTCCTCGGTAGCACCACACGGCGGTCTGGCGGACAGCCGCGTAACGTCTCTTTTCGTTAGACCTAACCGCGCCGAAGCACAAAAAATGCCCCGGACGATCACAGGCGGGGCTCCAAACAACCGGAGCACCGCCGCGATGCCGCGGGGCGCGCTTTCGGGCGACTCCATCGTCCGTACGGAACGATGGCGGCCGCCTGACCGGGTGACCCGCCGTCCCAGGGACGGTCAGGTGGGAGATCGGAGCCTCCACTTGTGGGCCGGACACAATCATGTCCAGCCGGTCGTCCTTCAGATTAGCAGGATCGCTTGACAAGGGCGAATTGAGGGGCGCCGGGCGCGACCACCTATGGTGTGGGGCATGAGTGACACCCCTGCCGAGCCTGCTGAGTCATCAGAGGTCCCCGACTTCGACGCGATGACCCGGGACATCGCCGAGGTCCCCGCCGTCGAGGTGATCGTGACGGTCGCCGTCAACCTGATGAGCGCCGCCGCCGTGAAGCTCGGGCTGAGCGAGGAGGGCGAGAAGTACAAGGACCTGGACGAGGCCCGCAAGCTGATCACCGCGCTCGCCGGTCTGCTGGACGCGAGCGCGACCGAGATCAGCTCCTTCCACGCGGCTCCGCTGCGCGACGGCCTGAAGTCGCTCCAGCTGGCGTTCCGCGAGGCCTCGATCGTCCCGGACGAGCCGGGCCAGGGGCCGGGCGAGAAGTACACCGGCCCGATCTACGGCTGACCCGCTCCGTCCGTCACGGCTGACGCACGGCTCACCTATTCCTTCACGTACAGGGGCTCGCCCGGAGGCGTGGTCCCGGCCGGCAGCAGTGCCAGGTCGAGGCCGCGCACCAGGCGGGCCCGCAGTGTCTCGTCGGCCGCGAGCCGTCCGGCGACCGCGCGGGCGGCCTCGGTGGGCGCCGCGGCCGGGTCGAGGAC
>NZ_JBEXKG010000163.1:0-16256 GCF_040609555.1 Streptomyces sp. NPDC004658 | reverse complement strand
GTCCTGCCGTCGAGCCGGGCGGTGTAGGCGGTGGACAGGTCCCGCAGCAGCGGACCCGCCGACCAGCCGTCGGCCACGATGTGGTGCATCAGCAGGAGCAGCACGTGCCGCTCCCCGTCCACCTCGAACAACGTGGCCCGGAACGGCAGCTCGCCGTCCAGCGGGAAGGTCTCACGCACCGCGGCGGACAGCACGGCCGCCAGCTCGCTCTCCGGCGTCTCGCGGACGGCGAGATCCGCGCGCGTGCCCTTCGCCAGGACCACCTGGTACGGCACACCGTCCCGCTCGGCGAACACGGTCCGCAGGCTCTCGTGCCGGTCCAGCACGTCGTCGAGCGCCGCCCGCAGCGCCGGTACGTCCAGCGGTCCGTCCAGGCGCAGCGCGAGGGGGATGTTGTAGGTGGGGCTCGGGCCCTCCAGCCGGTTCAGGAACCACAGCCTGCGCTGGGCGGGGGACAGCGGCAGCCGCTCCGGGCGGTCCCGGGGCACCAGCCGGGGGCGTGCCTGCCCGGCGTCGCCGTCGAGCCGGGCCGCCAGCTCGCGGACCGTGGGGGCCTCGAACAGGGTGCGCAGCGACAGACCGGCGCCGAACACGGTCCGGACGCGGCCGATCAGGCGGGTGGCGAGCAGCGAGTGGCCGCCCAGGTCGAAGAAGCTGGTGTCCACCGGGACCTCGGCCACGCCGATGACCTCGGCGAACAGTCCGCGCAGGATCTCCTCGCGGGCCGTGCGCGGCCCGGCGCCGGCCGTGGTCCGGGCGGGCTGCTGCTCGGGGGCCGGCAGGGCGGCGCGGTCCAGTTTGCCGTTGGCGGTCAGCGGCAGCTCCGCCAACGGCACGATCGCCGACGGGACCATGTACTCGGGCAGCCGCTCGGCGGCCAGCGCCCGCAGCTCCCCGACGGGTGCGTCGGAGACGACGTACGCGACGATCCGCCGGTCGCCCGGCCGGTCCTCGCGGACCACCACGGCCGCCTGCCGCACCAGCGGGTGCCCGCCGAGCACGGCCTCGATCTCACCGGGCTCGATCCGGAAGCCGCGCACCTTGACCTGGTGGTCCACGCGCCCGACGAACTCCAGCAGCCCGTCCCGGTTCCAGCGGCCCAGGTCGCCCGAGCGGTACATGCGGTCACCGGGGGCGCCGAACGGGTCCGCGACGAAGCGGCCCGCGGTGAGCGCCGGCCGGCCGTGATAGCCGCGGGTGACCAGGTCGCCCGCGATGTAGAGCTCGCCGGGCACCCCGGCGGGCACCGGGCGCAGCCGCGCGTCGAGGACGTACATCCGGGTGCCCCGCACGGGCCGCCCGATGGTGACGACCCCGGCGGGCACCGGCTCGCCCGGCGCGATACGGAACTCGGTGCAGCCGACGGTGGTCTCCGTCGGGCCGTACTCGTTGACGACGGTCGCCCCCGGATGCCGCTCGCGCCACTGTTCCAGCACCTCGCCCATCAGCGACTCGCCGCCCAGCACCAGCTGGCGCACCGGCGAGAAGCGGTCGTCGGACTCCAGCAGCAGCGGCAGATGGCTCGGGGTGGCCTTCACGAAGTCGGGCCGGGCCGCGGGCGGCTGCTCGGCGCGGCCGTCCAGGTCGACCAGTTCCACCGTGCCGCCCGCGGTGAGCGGGGCGAAGATGCCCGTGACCGTCAGGTCGAAGGCGACCGGTGAGTGCACCAGCGCCCGGCCGCGCACACTGTCGTACGCCTCCCGGGCCCAGGCCAGATAGGCGGCCAGGGAGCGGTGTTCGACGACCACGCCCTTGGGCCGGCCGGTGGAGCCGGAGGTGAAGATCACGTACACCGGGTGAGCCGGCGTCAGCGGGCAGGTGCGGTCGGCGTCGCTGACGTCTTCGGCGGACAGGTCCGCCAGCCGACGCCGCTCCTCGGGTGAGTCGAGCAGCACCCGCCGGATGCCCGCGGGCAGCAGGCCGGAGTGCGCTCGGGCGGTGACCGCGGCGACCGGGCGTACGTCGTCCACGACGAACGCGATGCGCTCGGCCGGGTGGGCCAGGTCCAGCGGCAGATAGGCGGCGCCCGCCTTCGCGATGCCGAGGAGCGCGGCGATCTGGTCGACCGAGCGGTCCAGGGCCACGGCCACATGGGTCTCGGGGCCGGCGCCGAGCGCGATCAGGCGGCGGGCGATCCGGTTGGCGCGCGCGTCCAGCTCCCGGTAGGTGAGGGCGGTTCCCGCGTGCTCGACCGCCGGGGCGTCCGGGGTGCGCCGCACCTGGGCGGCGAACAGCTCCGGCAGGGTGGTGCCGACGGCCCCGGCGGGCGCGCCCTGCCAGCCGTGCAGGAGCTGGGCGCGCTCGGCCTCGTCCAGGATCTCCAGGTCCCCGATGGGCCGCTCGGGCGCGGCGGTGGCCGCGTCCAGGAGGCGCACCAGACGGGCGGCGAGCCGCTCCGCGCCGGCGCGGTCGAACAGGTCGACGGCGTACTCCAGGGTGCCGGCCAGGGCCTCCCCGTCCTCGGCGAACAGGAAGGACAGGTCGACCTTGGCGGAGTCGCGCTCCGCGGTGTCCACGGCGACGCGCAGCCCGGGCAGGTCGTAGCGGACCCGTTCGGCGCCCTGGAAGGTCAGCATCGTCTGGAACAGCGGGTGGTAGGCGAGCGAGCGCGCCGGGTTGAGATGCTCCACCAGCCGGTCCAGCGGCAGGTCCTGGTGGGCGAAGTCGGCGAGGTCCCGGTCGCGGACCCGTCCGACGAGCTCGGTGAAGGACGGGTTGCCCGAGGTGTCGGTACGCAGGCACACGGTGTTGGCGAAGCAGCCGACCAGCCCGTCCAGGAGCTCGTCGGCGCGGCCCGCCACGGCGGTTCCGACCGGGATGTCGCTGCCCGCGCCCAGCCGGGTCAGCAGCGCGGCCAGGCCGGCCTGGACCGTCATGAACACCGTGCTGCCGGTGCGCCGGGCCAGCGCGGCCAGCCGCCCGTGCAGCCCGGCCGGCACGGTGAACCGCACCCGGCCGCCACGGCCGGAGGCGACGGCCGGACGCGGCCGGTCGGTGGGCAGCTCCAGCACGTCCGGCAGACCGGCCAGCCGCTCCTCCCAGTACGCCAGGTCCTCCTCGGGCCGCTCGACCGCACGCTGCCACAGGGTGAAGTCGGCGTACTGGACGGGGAGTTGCCTGAAGTCGGGGGTGCGGCCCGCGAGCCGGGCGGTGTAGGCGGCGGACAGGTCCCGGGCCAGCGGGCCCGTGGAGGCGCCGTCCGAGGCGATGTGGTGCAGCAGCACGAGCAGGGTGTGCCGCTCCGGGCCGGTGGCCAGCAGGACCGTACGCAGCGGCGGGCGCGCCGCCAGGTCGAAGCGGTGCCGGGCCTGCCGGGTGAGCTCGGCGGCCAGCTCCTCCTCGGGGACGTCCAGGACGTGCAGCTCGGGGCGGGCCGAGTCCAGGACGACCTGGCAGGGCTCGCCGTCCTCGGCGCGGTAGACGGTGCGCAGCACCTCGTGCCGGTCGGTGAGGTCGCCGAGCGCGGCGGCCAGCGCCGTCCGGTCCAGCGGGCCGGTCAGCTCCAGGGTGAGCGCGATGTTGTACGAGGTGTCGTCCGCGTCCAGCTGCTGCAGGAACCACAGGCGGCGCTGCGCGCTGGACAGCGGCAGCCGCTCGGGCCGCTCGGCGGGGGCGAGCTCGGGGCGACCGGCACCGGCGGCGGTGTCCAGGGCGCGGGCGAAGGCCGCCGGGGTGGGCGCGTCGAACAGGGCGTTGACGGGCACCGAGACACCAAGCAGCCGGCGCACCCGGTTGACCAGGCGGTTGGCACGCAGGGAGTGCCCGCCGTGCGTGAAGAAGTCGTCGTCCGGGCCGAACCCGTCCCGGCCCAGCACCTCGGCG
Organism: Streptomyces sp. NPDC004658; assembly: GCF_040609555.1. Lineage (NCBI taxonomy): Bacteria > Bacillati > Actinomycetota > Actinomycetes > Kitasatosporales > Streptomycetaceae > Streptomyces > Streptomyces sp. NPDC004658. The sequence goes on along the minus strand of NZ_JBEXKG010000163.1, from coordinate 12,434 downwards.
AACAGCCCGCACAGGATCTCCTCGCGGGGATCGCGCGCGGCTCGCCGGGCGCTCGCGGGGCGGTGGGCGGCCAGCGCCGCCCGGTCGGTCTTGCCGTTGGCGGTGAGCGGCAGCGCGTCGTGCACGACCACGGCGGCCGGGGCCTCGTGGTCCGGCAGCAGACCGGCGGCGAAGTCCCGTACGGCATCCCCGTCCAGGACGTGGCCCGGGGCCGGCACGACATGGGCGACGAGGGTGTCGTCGTGGGCGACGACGGCGGCCCGGGCGACACCGGGGGCGGTGAGCAGGACGGCCTCGGTGCCCGCCGGCTCGACCCGATGGCCGCGGATCTTCAGCTGGTCGTCCCGGCGGCCGGTGAACTCGTACGTGCCGTCGGGGAGTGCGCGGACCAGGTCGCCGGTGCGGTAGCGACCGCCGAAGTCCTGCGGCGCGCAGTCGTCGGCGTAGCGTGCCAGGTGGGGGGTGACGACGACGAGTTCGCCGTCCTCGACGGTCAGCTCCACCCCGTCGATGCCCGGACCGAGCGGCACCCGGGCGCCGTGCCGGGCGCCGGCGGGGCGGCCCGGGCCGGCGGCGACGTGCACGGAGACGGCCTGCGGGGTCTCGGTGGTGCCGTACAGGTTGAGGATCCTGGCGTGCGGGGCGCGGTCGGCCCAGGTGTCGACGGTGCGCCAGGTCAACGCCTCGCCGCCGAAGCCCACCAGCCGCAGTTCGGGCCAGCCTCCCTCGGGCGCGGCGTCGGCCAGGACGTCACCGAGGCCAGGGGTCAGATGGGCCAGGGTGATCCGCTCGTCGGCCAGCCAGCGGGCGATCGCGGCCCCGTCACGCACATCGGCCTCGGGGAAGACGACCGTGCCGCCCGCCCACAGCGGCACGAACACGTCCCGCAGCAGCGGGTCGTGCCCGAGCCCGGACAGCACCGCGCCGCGCACCTCGGGCCCGATGCCCTCGGCGGCGGTGTACCAGCCGAGGAAGTGCTCGACCGGCCCCCAGCCGCCCAGGATCCGCCGGGGTTCACCGGTGGTGCCGGAGGTGTGGGCGACGTAGGCGACGAGGGCGTGGGCAGGAGCCTTGGCGTGCGTGTCGTCGTGCACGCCCACGTCCGTGCCGTCGTACGAGGCCGCGTCCGGTGCGCCGAACTCGGCCGTGAGCACCGGAAGTCGCGGGTCCGCCAACTCCTCCGGCAGTCCCGCCGGACCGCACGCGAGCCACGCCTTGACCCCGGACCGCTCCGCCTGGCGGCGCGACCGCCGCACCGGGTGGGCGGCGTCGCAGATCAGGAAGGCCGCGCCGGCGCGGGCCACGGCCACCAGGGCCAGGGCGAGCGCGGGGGTGCGCAGCGCATGGATCGCGACGGTGTCCCCGGCGCCGACGCCGGCCGATCTCAGCCGCTGGGCGAGCCGGGCCGTCGCCGACTCGAAGGCGCGGTAGCTCCACCGCTCCCGGGCCCCCGACACCGCGACGGCGTCGGGCGTGCGGGCCGCGTGCTCCGCGAGCCGTCCCAGCAGACCGGCCGGCCCGCCGGCCGTGGACCGTCCCAGGTCCCCTATCGCCACACCTGACATGGATCCGACTCCTCAGTTCGCAGTCCACATGCCGGTGGACGCTAGGAGGGCGCTCTTTCACCGCGTTATCGCGCGCGTTTCGGCCATGCCTGGCGGGAGCGGAACCGGCCGGGGCGGGAGCGGAGCAGGCCGGGACGGGGAGCGGAGCAGGCCGCAGCGGGGAGCGAAGCCATTCGATAAGCCATCGATAGAGGGGCTCCGTAGCGTCCGGTCCGCCGCTGCAACCGCGGACCCTGAGAGGACCCGATGACGATCACGACCCCGGCGATACGCGCAACAGACCTGGCGAAGCAGTTCGGTGACACCCACGCGGTGCGGGGCGTGTCTTTCGAGGCGCCCGAGGGCACCGTCCTCGGGCTGCTGGGACCCAACGGAGCCGGCAAGACGACGACCGTGCGCATGCTGTGCACCCTCGTGAAGCCGGACGCGGGGCACGCCTTCGTGCACGGCTACGACGTGGCACGCCAGTCCCGCGAGGTACGCAACCTGATCGGCATGACCGGCCAGTACGCGGCCGTCGACGAGGACATCTCCGCCTGGGAGAACCTCTATCTGATCGGCCGGCTGCTGAACCAGGGGCGGGCCGCCTCCCGCGCCGGCGCCGACGCCATGCTGGAGCGGTTCCGGCTCACCGAGGCCGCACACCGCCCCGTGAAGACCTACTCCGGCGGCATGCGCCGACGGCTCGACCTGGCCGCGAGCCTCCTCGGTGACCCGAAGGTGCTCTTCCTCGACGAGCCGACCACCGGACTCGACCCGCACAGCCGCAACTCCCTGTGGGAGGAGGTGCGTTCCCTCGCCGGCCGGGGCACCACGGTGTTGCTCACCACCCAGTACATGGAGGAGGCCGAGGCGCTCGCCGACTCCCTCGTGGTCATCGACCGCGGTCAGGTCATCGCCTCCGGCACCGTCTCCGAGCTGCGCGAGCGCATCGGCGGCCCGGTGCTCCACCTCACCCCGCAGCACACGGCCGACCTGCCCGCCGTACGCAAGGCCCTGCAGTCCGCGGGCCTCGGCCCGGTCGCCGTCGACGACGCGGAGGGGCTGGTCCGGCTGCCGCTGGACCGGGAGGGGCGCACGGTGACCGCGGCGGTACGAGCGCTCGGTGCCTCCGGCATCCCCATGGCCCGCGTCGACACGCGCACCCCGAGCCTCGACGACACCTTCCTCACCCTGACCGGCACCGCGCCCGTCACCCCGCTGACCGGCGCCGGCCACACCGACACCGCGACCGAGACCGCCAGGAGCGCCGCATGAGCGCCGTCATCGCCCCGGGCCTGCTGCCCGGATCCCGCCGAGCCGTCGGCCACACCCTGGCCATCACCCGGCGCAATCTGCGCAAGGTCCTCTCCAGCCCCGGCCAGGTGCTGGACGCCACCCTGATGCCCCTGGTGTTCGCGCTGATCTTCGTCTACATCTTCGGCGGCGCGATCTCCGGCAGCAGCGGCGCCTACCGGCAGTACGTGATGCCCGGCATCATGGCTCTGACCACCACCATCGCCTCCCGCACCTCCGGCATCAGCCTCAACTCCGACTTCCACAACGGGGTGATGGACCGGTTCCGCACCCTGCCGATGACCGCGTGGGCCGTGCTCGCCGGGCGGATCCTCGCGGACACCCTGCGGATGCTGGTCAGTCTGCTGGTGGTGTTCGCCTTCGCCCTGCTGATCGGCTTCCGGGTGCACACCGGCCCGCTCCAGGCCGTCGCCGCGATCGGGCTGATCCTGCTCTACGGCATCGCGCTGGCCTGGCTGCACGCGCTGATCGGACTGACCGCGCGGACGGTGGAGACCGTGCAGAGCGTGGGCATGCTCGCCATGGTGCCGCTGCAGTTCGGCAGCTCCATCTTCGTCGCCCCGGGCACCATGCCCGGCTGGCTCGGCTTCCTCGTCGCGCACAACCCGATGAGCTCGGTGGTCGACGCCTCGCGCGCGCTGCTGACCGGCGGCCCCACCGCCGGCCATGTCACCGCCGCGCTGGCCTGGAGCCTCGGCCTGATCGCCGTGACCGCCCCGCTCGCCGCCCACCGCTTCGCCAGGCGGAGGTGAGCCCGGTGACGCCGTCCGTTCCCGCACGCACCGCCACCGCCCGGTCGCGGGTCGGGGGTCCGCTCGCTCCGCGGCGTGCGCCGCACCGCCTGGTTGCCGGGGGACGTGCCCTGGCCGGCCCGGACGCCGGGCCGCTCGCCGGGTGCCGCTCCGGCGGGGGGAGGCGGGTCCGGTGACCGTGGCCTCCCTCCCGTCCACCGCCGCCTGGCTGCGCGTCCTGCACGCTCCCGAGCACCCGCTGCACCGCCTGGTCTGCTTCCCGCACGCCGGCGGGGCCGCCAGCTTCTTCCGCGCGTGGCCCGCCCTGCTCGGCCCGGACACCGAGGTGCTCGCGGTGCGCTACCCGGGCCGCGAGGACCGCATCCTGGAGGAGCCCGCCCGGACCATGGACGACCTGGCCGGTCCCGCCGCCGCCGCGCTGGCCGCCCTGCCCGCGCTGCCCACCGTCTACTTCGGCCACAGCATGGGCGCCTCCGTGGCCTACGAGGTGGCCCGCGAGGCCGCCCCGCGGCTGCTGCTCGTCTCCGGACGCGCGGCCCCGCACCGGCTGCCCCGCTTCCGGTACGACGACGACACCGCGCTTCTCGAGGACGTCCGCCGGCGCGGCGGCCCGCTGGCCCCCGCACTCGACGATCCCGACCTGGTGGAGCTGGTCCTGCCCACGCTGCGCGCCGACTACGCGCTGCTGGAGGACTACGCGCCGAAGGCCCGCGCCGAGCGCCTGGACCTCCCGGTCGCCGCCTATTACGGCGAGGAAGACCCGGACGTTCCCGCGGACGCCGTCCTCGCCTGGGCCGATGTCGCCGCCCCTGGCGCCTTCACCAGCCGCGCCTTCCCGGGCGACCACTTCTACCTGGTGCCGCACGCCGCCGAGGTCACCGGCGACATCACGGCACACCTGTCCGCTCTGTCCGTCCCCATGGCACGAAGGAACACCTGACATGCAGATTTCGGCCCCCGAGGTCGAGGCCCGCCATCTGACCAAGCGGTACGGCCACAAGACCGCCGTCGACGACCTCAGCTTCACCGTCCCGCCCGGCAAGGTGACCGGCTTCCTCGGTCCGAACGGCGCCGGCAAGTCCACCACCATGCGGCTGCTGCTGGGCCTCGACCGGCCCGACGGCGGCAGCGCCCTGATCGGCGGCCGCCCCTACGGCGAACTGCGCAGCCCGCTGCGCACCATCGGCGCCCTGCTGGAGGCCCGCGCCTTCCACAAGGGCCGCAGCGCCTACGCCCACCTGCGCTTCCTCGCCCACACCCAGGGGCTGCCCGCCTCCCGCGCCGACGAGGTGCTGGAGCGGGTCGGTCTGAGCGAGGTCCGCACGGCACGCGCCGGGGGCTTCTCCCTCGGCATGGCGCAGCGCCTCGGTATCGCCGCCGCCCTCATCGGCGACCCGCGCGTCCTGGTGCTGGACGAGCCGGTCAACGGGCTCGATCCCGAGGGCGTGCTGTGGATCCGCAATCTGATGAAGTCCCTCGCCCAGGAGGGCCGTTCGGTCTTCGTCTCCAGCCATCTGATGAACGAGATGGCCGTCACCGCCGACCACCTGATCGTCATCGGCCGTGGCCGGCTGCTCGCCGACTGCCCGGTCGAGGAGTTCATCGACCGCAACTCGCGCGCCGACTCCGTCCTGGTCCGCACGCCCGAGGCCGCCCGGCTCGTCTCCCTGCTGGCGGCCGAGGGCGGCACGGCCCGGGCCGAGGGCCCCGACCGGCTGTCGGTGACCGGCCTTCAGGCCGCCCGGATCGCGGAGCTGGCGGCGGCGGAGCGGATCGTCATCCACGAACTGACCCCGCAGCGCGCCTCGCTGGAGGAGGCGTTCATGCGGATGACCGAGACCAGCGTCGAGTACGGCGGCCCCGCCGGCTCCCCCCTCACCGAAAGGAGCGCGGCGTGAGCGCCGAAGCCCTCGCCCCCGTCCGGCACGTCACGGCGAAGTCCCCGGGCCTCACCGGTCTGCTGCGCGCGGAGTGGGTCAAGATCAGGTCGGTGCGCTCCACCGCCTGGGTGCTGCTGCTGATGTTCGTCGCGTCCGTCGGGGTGTCCGTGGCGGCCAGCGCGGTCACCGCCGCCCAGTGGGGCTCGGCGTCTCCGCAGGACCGGGCCAGGGTCGTCGCGGACCCCCTCTCGGTGATCTTCAGCGCCTTCGGTGTCGGCGAGCTGATCGTGTCGGTGCTCGGTGTGCTGGTCATCACCAGCGAGTACTCCAGCGGCACGATTCGCGCCAGCTTCCTCGCCGTGCCCCGCCGTACCCCGCTGCTGGTGGCCAAGGCGGCGGTGTTCGCCCTGGTGACCCTGGTGGCGGGTGAAGTCACCGCGTTCGCCTCCTTCTTCGCCGGGTCGGCACTGCTGCGCGAGCACGCCCCGGTCGCCCTCGGCGACCCCGAGGTGCTGCGCGTGGTGACCGGCAGCGGGCTGTTCCTGGCCGCGATGAGCCTGTTCGCGCTCGGTGTCGGCGCCCTGATCCGCCACACGGCCGGTGCGATCGCCGCGGTGGTCGGCTTCCTCCTGGTCCTGGCCCCCCTCGCCGGCAGCCTCCCCGGCACGGCGGGCCGTGACATCGCGGCCTTCCTCCCGGCCAACGCGGGCCAGCAGATCGTCTTCGCCCACCCCGGCCCCGACCATGTCCTCACCCCCTGGCAGGGCCTCGGCGTCTGCGCGCTGTGGGGCGTGGCGCTGATCGCCGTGGCCTCGGTCCTCCTGCGCCGGCGGGACGTCTGACCCACCAGCCACCCGTACCGGCCCCCCTCCTCGACGGCCGGTACGGGTTTTCTCTTCCGACCGCACGGGCCACAGCGGGCGAGGCCCGCACGCCGGGATGCGAGGGGTTCGGGGCATGCGACGGGGCCGGGGCTCCCGGCAGCGGAATTCCGGGCGGGGCCGCACGCGGAGGGTCTGTGCGCGGCGGGGCCGGCCCCGGAGCCGCTCCGTCCCCGCCGGGACGGGTGCGCGCGGTCTTCGCCCGCCGAACGGATCCGGTCACCGATCCGCCCACTGAAAGGAGTCCCCATGCTCACCGTCACCCGTCTGCGCGACGGCGCCGAGGTGCTGGCCGTCGCCGGCGATCCCTGGACGCGGGAGTGGATCACGCCGGACTGGCGTGGTCCCGCCTGGGCCGTCGAAGGGGCCGTGGCGTACGGCTCCGGGAGCGCGGACGAGCCCGCGGCCACCGTCACCGTCACCGGCGCGCCCGACGCCGCCGCGGCGCTCGCCGGGCACGTGCTCGACGCACTGCCCGAGCCGCCGTACGTACTGAACCTGCCGCGCGGTGCCGGGCCGTTGCCCGAGGGGGAGCGGGAGGAGTGGGCGCTGATGACCAGCGAGACCGCCCCGGCGGCGCAGGCCGGCGAGGAGGACGTCGTCCTGCTGGCGCCCGGGCCGGAGCTGTCCGCGTTGCTGGCCGAGGCGAGCCCGGGGCATCTGGTGCGGCCGGGGGATCCGCAGGTCGAGGTGTGGGCGGGAATACGTGCGGCGGACGGGGAACTCGCCTGCGTCGGCGCGCTGTTGCTGCGTCCCGGCACCGGCGCTCCGCACCTGGCCTCGATCGCCACCGCTCCTGCCCACCGGGGCCGGGGCCTGGCCGCCGCTGTCACCGCGTGGCTGACCCGCCGGGCCCTGGAGCGCGGGGCGCCCTGGTGCAGCCTGGCCCGGCTGGACTCGGCCGGGACCGCGCACCGGCTCTACGAACGGCTCGGCTACCGCACCGTCCAGGAGTTCACGAGCATCACCCTCGACGTGTGGTGAGACCGGGAGGCTGAACAGAACGGAACGGAAGCGGGGGAAAGGGGGCGACACCGGCAGGTGTCGCCCCCTTCGTCCGCCGGTCCGTTCACGGCTCCAACGGGTCCTCCAGCAGATGCTGGATGGCCCGTACATGTCCCGCGACCTCGGTCACCTCGACCCGCAGATTCCGTTGCTCCAGGGCGAGTTGTTCCACGGCCGCGTACCGCCTGCGGGAGTGCCCGGTGGAGAACCAGAACAGCGCCGCCACGACGACCATCGTGCAGCTGAGCATGATCGCCGCGGCGATGACGGCTCCGGCCGTGCTGTCCATCGTAGGCCTCCCCACTGTTCCCCCGTGCCGATCAGGTCACTTGGTGCAGGCTATCGACGGCACGGGGCACCCGCCATGTGGGAAAACCGCCAGAACCGCCGGCAGGTCCGGGAGGGGATCAGAACTCCTGAGGACCGGACAGCGCACCCGCCTGCTCCGCCCGGGGCCGTGCGCCGATCCGGTCGAAGAGGGCCTGCGCGGCCTTGTGACGGTCCTCGGCGCCCGGCCGCCCGAGCGCGCTCAGAGCCCGCCCGATGGCCAGGTTGATCTGCCCCTCCACCAGCGGGCTGTCGATCCCGGAGACGATGTCCAGGGCGTCGGTGAGGGTGTCCAGGGCCTGCTGCCCCTGCCCGGCGGCCAGCCGGGTCTCGCCGAGCCCGTGCAGGGCGTAGGCGAGGCCGACCATGTCCGACTTCTCCTTGACGATGTGCACCACCCGCAGAAACGCTTCCTCGGCGAGCCGTGTCTCGCCGAGCGCGAGATAGACGTGGGCCAGCCGGTGCAGGCTCTGGGCGAGCCCACGGGCGCCACGGCCCTCACCGACCGCCTCGGACAGCCGTACCGCCTCCCGGCCCAGTCCCATGGCCGCCTCCGCCCGGCCGAGGTCGAGCTGGATCTGCGCCATGTTGTTCAGCACGTGCGCCTCGGAGGAGCCGTCGCCCGCCGACCGGAAGATCTCGCGCGCCTCCTCCAGCCGGGCCATCGCGGTGTCCAGTTCGCCCTGCATCCGGTCCCGGATGGCGAGGTTGCGCAGCACCATCGCCTCGCCGTACCGCTCGCCGACGTCGCGGTGCAGCTCCAGCGCCTCCTCCAGCAGGACCCCGGTGCGCCGCAGATCGCGCAACCGCAGCGCGACCGCGCCGAGGTCGGCCAGCATCACGGCCTGCCCGCGCACATTGCCGGCGGCCCGCGCGGCCTCCAGCGCCCGCTGCGCGCACCGCCGCCAGTCCTCCACGTAGTTGCGGGTCTCGAACAGCACCACCATGGACGTCGTCAGGTCCCAGGCGATCTCGTCCAGACCGAGCTCGGCCGCCTGGTCGATGAGCGCGCGCAGCGAGAGCCGCTCGGCCTCGAACCACTCCAGCGGCGCCACCAGCAGGTCGTCGGTGAGCGCGGCCTCCAGCGGCCGGCGCGGCGTGCTGCCGTGCAGCACACTGAAGTCGCCGCCGTACTCCCGGCGGTGGGCCTCCCCGGCCAGCGTCAGATAGGTGCGCAGGACCCGCATCCGGGCCTCGCCGATCTGCTCCTCGCTCTCCTCGTGCGCCGCGCACTCGGCGGCGTACAGACGCAGCAGGTTCTGCAGCCGGTAGCGGGTGTGCCCGGTGGCGTCGAGCCCGACCACCTCCAGGAACTGGGCGTCGACGAGCTGCTCGATGAACAGCTCGGCATCCGGCACCGGGCAGTCCAGCAGCGCCGCCGCCGTCCAGGCGGTGAAGTCGGGTGAGGTGAGCAGCCCGAGCCTGCGGTACAGACAGGCCGCCTCCGGTGAGAGGCAGCGGTAGCTCAGCTCCAGCCCGGCACGCACCTGGGACTCGTCCTGGCTCAGCTCGTCCAGCCGCCGCTGCTCGTCGCGCAGCCGGGTCACCATGTGCCGTACCGTCCAGTGCGGCCGGGAGGCCAGCCGGGCGGCGGCGATCCTCAGGGCCAGCGGCAGCCGGTCGCACAGGTGGGCGAGGGCCACCGCGTCGGAGGGGCCGGCCGCGATCCGGGCCTCGCCGGCGATCGCGGCGAGCAGTCCGACCGCCTCCCGCTCCGACAGCAGCCGCAGTTGGATGCGCGCCTGCGGCGGCCAGGTGACCAGGTCCTCCAGCGCCTCCCGGCTGGTGACGACCACACAGCACTCGCCGACGCCGGGCAGCAGGTCCCGGACCTGGGCGTAGTGGCGGACGTTGTCGAGGACGACCAGCATCCGGTGCCCGGCCAGCAGCGACCGGTACAGCGCGATGCGCTCTTCGTGCGCCGCCGGGACCCGGTCCGCGGCCACGCCCAGCGAGCGCAGGAAGCGGCCGAGCACGTCGCTCGCCTCGGTGGGCGCGTGATGGCCGTCGTATCCGCGCATGTCGGCGTACAGGCTGCCGTCCGGGAAGTGCTCGTGAACCCGGTGCGCCCAGTGCACGGCGATCCCCGTCTTGCCCACCCCGGCCACGCCGGTGATCAGGCCGACCCGGGGGCCGGGCGCGGACAGCAGGGTGTCCAGTGCGGCCAGTTCGGCGTCCCGGCCGACGAACCCGGGGATGCCGGGCGGAAGTTCGGAGGGCACCGAACGCGGCGGGGCGGGCGGGGCCGCGGGGGTGGCCGAACTCTCGGGAGGGGCGAGCGAGGGGTCGTCGGCCAGGATCGCGTCGTGCAGGCTCTGCACGTTCGGCCCGGGTTCGAGGCCCAGCTCCTCGATGAACTGCTTACGGGCCGTGCGGAAGACCTCCAGCGCCTCCGCGCGCCGGCCCGAGCGGTACAGGGCGAGCATCAGATGCCCGAGCGTCCGCTCGCGCAGCGGGTGTTCCCGTACCACGGCCGACAGTTCCGGGATGATCTCCTGATGCTGGTCCAGCGTCAGCTGTACGGCGGTGGCGTCGTCGAAGGCGTTGAGCCGGTACTCCTCCAGCCGCGAGGCCTCGTGCTCCACCGGGCGCCCCATCACCCCGGCGAGCGCGGGCCCGCGCCACAGGCCGAGCGCCTGCGCGTACCCCCGGGCCGCCTCGGTCAGCGTGCCCTCGGCCGCGTCCTGTTCGGCCTGCCCCACCAGCCGGGTGAACTCGACCCAGTCGACCTCGTGCCGGGAGGTTTCGAGCAGATAGCCGGGGTGGGCGGTGACGATCACGTCGTCTTCGACCCCGGCGGACTTGAAGGCCTTGCGCAGCGCCGCCACACAGATGGCCACCTGGGTGCGGGCCGTCGAGGGCGGCCGGCCGTCCCAGACGACGTCGATGAGCGTGTCCACCGGCACCACCCGGTCCGGGTTGAGAGCGAGGAGCGCGAGGATGGCTCGTTGCCGTGCGCCGCCCACCGGGACGGGCCGGTCGTCGGCCTCGACCGCCAGTGGTCCGAGCAACCTGAAAACGAGTCTTGCCCCCATGCGTGTCCCCCAACACCCGCACCATCAACTCCGGCAGCAATCATGCCGCATGCTTCCGACCGGGAATGAGCGGGAGCAAGGTGCATTACCGGCCAAGCGATCAGGGAGAACTCGGCTGGTTATCGGCCCTGCGGTGGGTCGGGCAGGCACCAGACGGCCAGTGCGGTGAAACCGGGCGGCAGGGCGAGGTCCATCTGCTCGCAGCCCCGGACCGGCCCCGCGGGACCCTCCGCGCAGCGGCCGGTGGCACAGGCGTGGGCGGCTCGGCGGACCCGGTCGCGGAGCCGCTCGGGGTCAAGGGGGCCGTCCGGCCCCGGGTCGTCCTCGGCTGCCAGGGCGAGGCCGAGCGGGGTGTCGCCGAGGGCGTACAGGGCGAGGCCGTTCCGGGCGGCCGCGGCGAAGTGGACCCGGCGGCCGCCGGCCGTCGCCGAGCCGTGGCACACGTCGTCGTGGCGGCGGATGCGGCGGCGGATGCGGCGGCGGATACGGGGGTGGTTTTCAGCCATGTGATCGAGGCCGAGATCGGCCTGCAGCAGGAGCAGGATTCCGGGCTCAAGGTCCGGATTTACTGTCTTCTTGCCTGGTCGCGGGTGGTGCGACAACCAGACGGAGGGCCGCATTCCGGGAGGTCGGGGCCCGATCGGCACCCCCTCGGACGGCAGGGGGAGCGGCGGCACCCGCTCGCGTTCCCCTGGCCGGAATCCACCTTCCGGCAGGAGGTGCGGCACCGGCCGGGCGGACGCCAGCAGGTCCGCCGTCCAGGGGGCGGGCAACGGGGAGGGAACGCCGTGGGTGCCGTCCGCGGGGTCCGGCATACCGCGTCGGCGGCGGGATCCGCGCCCTCGCCGCCCGGGTGACGGACTCTCGGACATGACGCCTCCCTCCCCACCGGCCCCGCCTCAGGGCCGGGCCGCCGCCAGCTGGTTCACCATCGCGACCAACTGCAGGGTGCGGTCGTCGAACCGGGGCGTGGCGATGTACGTCCCGTCGAAGACGGCGTTGACGCCGTAGATCTCACCGACCTGGTCCACCGGATCGTAGTCCAGCAGCCAGGGTGAGCCGCTGGAGCCGCCGACCATGTTCGGGCAACGGGCCATGATGAGGTTCCTGGGCACCGGGGTGGGCTCGCTGAGGTCCTTGCAGTACTCCTGGTGCCTGCCGTCATAGGAGCCCTCGGACGGGTACCCGATGATCGTGACTTCGTTGACGGTGCCGTGGCCGGCCACGATGTCGAAGGCGCCGGCCGCGTCGGCGACGTGCTCGCCCAGGCTGTTGTCGTAGGTGATCGCGATGCCGTAGTCGTGGTTCTCGTCGGCCTCGCTGGCCCACAGGGAGTCACTGGCGACGTTCCACACCGCGAAGGAGCCGAGCGGCGGGGTGGCGCTGCCGTCGTACGCCGGCACGAACAGGAAGTTGGTGTGCCACCGCCCGTTCGGCCCGCCCTCCTCCAGACAGTGCCCGGCGGTCAGGACCAGTGTCTCGGCGGACGTGTTCAGCACCGAGCCCGAGCACGACGAGGGCTGGCCGCCCGGATAGGTGAAGAAGAGCTTGCCGACGGTGTCCACGGTGGCGACGGGCCCGTGTCCGTCGGGCAGCCCGGCCGCGGCGGCCTGCGCGGTGAGCCCGCTCGTGGCCGTGCCGTCGCGTACGGCCGCGTGGTGCACCGCCTGCCGCATCCGCCCGGGCGTCCAGT